>JAFPRD010000119.1:0-3958 GCA_017401005.1 Lachnospiraceae bacterium | reverse complement strand
GTTCATCGCAAGAAGTATAGGAGCGTTCAAATTTAGCTTTCTTTATCGGGTAGATCTCACCCGCAACATTTATTACGATATATGTATCCTCGTCAACTACAGTATCAATATCGCCTTCAAGAGTACGGATAAGGACCTTGCTTCCTGCCGGGGCGACATCCGCCGCACGTACATACCCGACGGTTACTTCATGTTTCATATACTTTTCGTATTTAGAAACATCCTCGTTTTCTACTCCGGCGTATCTTATTTCGGAAGTTGCGAAGTATTCGTCCATCCGATCTTTCATAAGCTTATCGAGGCTCTCCGTCTCG
Organism: Lachnospiraceae bacterium; assembly: GCA_017401005.1. GTDB lineage: Bacteria > Bacillota > Clostridia > Lachnospirales > Lachnospiraceae > AC2028. The sequence goes on along the minus strand of JAFPRD010000119.1, from coordinate 3,644 downwards.
TAGGGAATACCCTTTTGCTCGATAAGGTCCTTTTTAAGAAATCCTCCGGCTTTTATAAGATGGCCGCCACCGCCGCCTAGTCCGTCCGCTATAAATCCCGCAAGCTCACTTGCCTTAACCTCCTTGACGCAGCTCCTTACGGAGATCTTTACTCCAAAGGGTAAAACACTGTAAACAAGCGCAGTATCTATCGTATCAACCTCGAGCAGCATATCGCTTATAACTCCGAGTATATTGGGATCGCAGGGCTCTGCAGAAGCGAGTCCGTATCTGTAAGTATCAAAAAAGGCCGCGCTCTTTAAGGCATCTCCCGCAATGATAAGCTCGTCCCTTGAAATATTTGAATTCTTGAAAAGAACTATATCTGTAGCCCTGTACTTCACATCATCCCTGAGGTCCTTGTCCGCAGGATGCGATATCTCGGAAAATCCGTTGGTATCAGTCATAAGCCCATAGTAAAGGGCCGTAGCAATATCCGTATCCTCGTTGTAATCTATGCCTTCATTCTTAAGCATACAAGCAATGACTGTCGCACAGGATCCATAATTGCTTCTGACCTCGGCAAGTTCCGGCAGCTGTCCCGAAAACTGGTGATGGTCGATGATTGCAATATTATCCGCCTCAAAGCGTGTTACATTGCTCTCGCCATACTGACAGTCGACAGTGACAAGCAGCTCCGGCTTATCAAGCTCCGTAACGTACTCAGCCGGAATTCCCAGCCTATCCTTCATAAGGACAAGATTGCTCTTTTGAACCGGAAACTTTCCGCCGTACACAAAGCGTGGCGTCTTCCCGTTTTTCTCAAGATACCATTTAAGAGCAAAACCGGAAGCAAGTGCATCCGCATCGGGATTGTCGTGACATTGAATTACTATATTGGAAAACACTAAAAGATCTTTAAGCTTAAGCGACATAGAAACCTCTTATTCTCCCTTTTAAATTCAGGTTACTTGCGAAATCCAAAACAAAAATATCAACCAAATTTGATTATATCAATGCGTCAAAAAAAAGACAAGAGAACGTGTCTCCTGTCTTTGCGTATAATCTCATTATCTGAAAAAAAATTAAATTTACTTGCTCCATCCGCTCTTTGTAATGAAGTCCTCAACTTCATTTTTGGGAACGTCGAGAGAGATTGCAAGCTCGCCGAAAAGGAAATCGGCGGCGATGCGGTAATACTTAGCGTCGATAGCGGTCTCTTTACGTCCGGCCTCGATACGCTTTTTTCTTCTCGCGTAGATAGTCTTAACAAGGCTTACGAGCTTTCCGACGTCATTGCTCCTGACGCACCCCTTGTAAAGGCCTTCTACCATTTTTTCATTGGTAATTTCCAAACATTCAATATCAGGAATAGTCTGAACAAACGCTCTTGCCTGATCTCCCGTAAGGATAGGTCTCATAGACTCATCGGCAAGCGCAACAGGAATATACACAGTACTTGCGGCACTGTAAACCGGTTTTAAGATATAATACTTTTCATCCTTGTCCACACCCGAAATATCAAGGGTTGTGATCTGATCAATCTTGCAGGCTCCTTTATTTCCGCAAGCTACATATTCTCCGATATTGTACATAAAAAACACTTCCATTTCAAAACTAAATTCGTTTACATAATGTAAAACTATTATAGCAGAAACAGTTTCAAAATGTAAGGGTTTTCTCTTTGAAAAAATACACAAACATTAGCCTTTAGGCTTCGTTCATCTTGGCTAATTTTGCCGCCTGGTCGGCGGCGATACATGCATCAACGATTTCCGCGATATCTCCGTTCATAACCTTATCAAGCTTATAAACCGTAAGACCGATGCGGTGGTCTGTAACACGTCCCTGAGGGAAATTGTAGGTTCTTATCTTCTCGGAACGGTCTCCGGTACCGATCTGGCTACGGCGCATCTCGGCTTCGGCGTCATGCTTCTCCTGCTGCTGGATGTCGTAGAGCTTTGATTTGAGGAGTGCGAAGGCCTTTGCCTTATTCTGGAGCTGGCTCTTCTCGGTCTGTGAATAAACGACGATACCCGTAGGATAGTGAGTAAGTCTGACGGCGGAATCCGTTGTATTGACGCACTGACCACCGTTTCCGGAAGCTCTCATAACGTCGATTCTGATGTCTTTTTCATCGATGACGATATCGATATCTTCATCAGCCTCGGGCATAACCGCTACTGTACAGGTTGAAGTGTGGATTCTTCCGCCGCTCTCTGTTACGGGTACGCGCTGAACTCTGTGTACGCCGGACTCGTACTTAAGCTTTGAATAAGCTCCTGAACCGTTAATCTGGAAGGTTACTTCCTTGCATCCGCCGATACCGATCTCATCCATGCTGATAAGCTGGGATTTCCAGCCCTGGCTTTCTGCGTAATGTACATACATACGATAAACCTCGGCAGCAAAAAGCGCAGCCTCGTCGCCGCCTGCACCCGCTCTGATTTCAACGATAACGTTCTTATCATCGTTAGGGTCCTTGGGAAGAAGCATAATCTTCATATCCTGCTCGAGCTCTTCTACCCTTGCCTTTGCCTCGTTTAAGGTCTCCTTGAGCATCTCTCTCATATCCTCGTCACTCTCGGAATCGAGCATATCAAGAGAATCCTGTATGTCGGTCTTGCACTTTTTGTACTCGGTATAAGCCTCTACAAGAGGAGTAAGGTCGCTTTGCTCTTTCATAAGACGCTGAAAGCGCTTTGTGTCGTTTGTAACATCGGGAGAATGGAGCTCTTCCATTATCTCTTCGTATTTAATAAGTAAATCTTCAAGTTTATCAAACATCTTTTTACCTCAATGCTGATTTCACCGCACTTGCCACACGGTCAAGGTGCGCATAATCTTTTATTATCTGAATCTCGATAAAGCCTTCTTTTTCAAGGAGATTTCTAACGGCGTCCCCCTGGTCGTATCCTATCTCGAGGAGAAGATTTCCGCCGATGGTCAGTCTCTTCTTTGCCTCGGGAATAATCCTTTCATAAAAAGCAAGTCCCGATTTATCGCCGTCCAAAGCCATCCTCGGCTCAAAATCCTTAACTTCCCTCATCAAAGTATCGCATACGTCCGAAGCTATGTAGGGAGGGTTTGAAACGATCATCTCAAACTGTCCTTCCACATTTTCAAAAAGATCGCTTTGGATGAACCGGACATCCGCCTCTTCTCCGAGGATCAAAGCCGCATTACTCTTTGCAACTTCCAAAGCGCCTTCGGACAGATCGACCCCCAGGCCCTTACAGTCATTTGAATACTTAAGAAGGCTAAGAAGGATGCACCCACTTCCGGTACACATATCAAGAATCCTGCTGCCGTCATTTAAGACTCTGAGCGCCTCCTCAACAAGGATCTCCGTATCGGCTCTCGGGATAAGGACTCTTTCGTCTACATTAAACTCAAGCCCCATAAAAGGAGCTTTTCCGACAATATACCAAAGAGGTCTTCTTGTCAGTCTTTCCGATACAGCCTTTTCAAGATCTTCAAGGGCTTTAACATCAGGCTCCCTGTCGCCGTTAAGAAGGAGGTCGCTTTTTGATACTTTTAAATAAATTTCCAAGAGGAGTCCGGCCTCTGTATCCGGCTCTGAAATACCGCCCGCGGACAATCTGTCTTTAGTGCTTCTATATATTTCAGCTATTGTCACTGTCATCCTCCCAGTCATCTTCATC
>JAFPRD010000118.1:0-4213 GCA_017401005.1 Lachnospiraceae bacterium | reverse complement strand
CCGAGTACCATCCTGCGACTCCCGGAACCGACGGTTATAATATATACGGAGAAGTAAAGCCCGGCAAAAACGGTATCGAGCAGCCGATGCTTATCGGTAAGGGCTTTGCCGTAAGCAAGGATAAGCTAATCTATACATCCGAGGTAGACGGACTTGTAATGCTTCGCGGCGGGGACAAACTGGAGATATCCAGCGTTCTTGAAGTTGATGAAGTGAACAATACTACCGGATTTATTGTATATAAAGGAAATGTTCACGTCCGCGGAGATGTGGGCGCGGGCGGTGTAATAAACTGCGGCGGTGATGTTGTGGTTGACGGATTTGTGGAAGGCGGAAATATTACCGCCGAGGGAGATGTTCTCTTAAGGCGCGGTATGAACGGCGGCGGACGGGGAGTTATAAGGGCCGGCAAAAACGTCACCGGAAAATTCTTTGAAAATGCGGATGTATACGCCGGAGATACCATAACCATTGACTATGCCACAAACAGCATGCTCTTTGCGGAAAATCGGCTGGAAGTAAAGAAGACAAAGGGAGCCATCATCGGAGGAAGTGTCACAGGCCTGATGGGTATGACGGTTTACAACGTCGGAAACAAGATGGGGCAAAAGACGATACTCAACGCCGGAATACCAAAGAGCATGGAAGAGAAGCGAAAACAGCTTCGCGAGGAAATATATCGAAATAAAGAGCAGCTTAAGCTGTTAAGAAACTCTGAGCTCGAGTTTAGAAATAAGTACAATATAGCCATACTTTCCCAGATGGAAATATTCACGAAGATTGAAAATGCCATTTATACCAAGGAGCTTGATGTTAAACAGGCGAATGACAATCTGGAAGAGTTTATGGAAAAGCTTAAGCAGTATAACCAGTCAAAAATCGTAGTAAAGGGCGACCTTTACGATGGCGTTGACGTTGTTATCAGCGGAAAGCACTGGATTTCGTACGGTATGTCACATGTTACTTTGAAACTCGTAAACGATGAAAAAGGCGAGCATGTCATCGCCTATAATGAGTAAAGGCGGGTAGAGTATGAAGGGACAAGTTCTTATTATCAATGACGACAAAGTTGAGATGGCTGCACTAAACAGAGCGATTTCCGAAGATTACAGATGCGTTCTCGCCATGTCTGTAAACGAGGGCGTTAAATTCCTTGCCAGCAACGAGGACGGTTTTTCCGCTGTAGTCATCAAGCTGGATATCAAGCCTATGTCCGGACTCAGATTCTTGCAAATAGCGGCGCAAAACAATAAAATATCTACCATGCCTTTTATCGTAACGGTAGAGAGCGACGATGACTTAGAGCTCGATGAATGTTTTGAACTCGGTGTTGTGGATTATATTGCAAAGCCGTTTGTAACAGCAAGGATCAAGCGGTGCGTTGATCGAAATATCTCTGTGTTTAACAAATTCAAGATGATCGGAGATTCCATCGAGGTAAACAACGCCAGTCTTCAGGAAAAGATGGACAAGATAGCAAAGTCCAACGATAATTTCAAGGAGAGGCAAAACGCTCTCTTAGAGGCTCTTGGAACTGTAGTAGAGTACAGAAATCTTGAGGATACGGGACATGTAAGAAGAGTAAAAAAGTTCACCGAGATCCTTGGAAGAAGCCTGATGCAGCTTTTCCCCGACTGCGGACTTACAGAAAAAAGTCTTAAGCTGTATGCCTCGGCAAGCGTGCTTCACGATGTGGGCAAGATCTGCATACCTGATGATATAATGTTAAAGCCCGGAAAGATGACGGACGAAGAATATGAGTTTATGAAATCCCATACCACAAAAGGTATTGAGATACTTGAGTCTATCAGAGACAATTGGGATGACGACTTTGCCGAAGCGGTTAAAGAAATCTGCAGATGGCACCATGAAAGATATGACGGAAGAGGCTATCCCGACAGACTCGAGGGGGACAAGATCCCTATTTCCGCCCAGCTTGTTTCTATCGCCGACACATACGATGCTCTTGTGACCGACAGAGTTTACAAGAAAGCGTACACAAAGCAGGAAGCCTTCAAGATGATGACGGGCGGCGAGTGCGGAGAGTTCTCCCCTCAGATAATGGAAGCCTTCAGACAGTCGAGAGAGCAGTTCGAAGCTGTTGTTGATGAACTCGGAAACAACGAGTCACTCAACGAAGAATAGCCTGCTTTTGAGTAAATAAAAAGAAAATTGCGTTTAAGCATAACATAAAGAAAAGAGGACACAAAAAATGCTTGAAGAATTAAAACAAAAGGTCTATGAAGCCAACATGGATCTGCCTAAGTACGGTCTCGTTACGTTTACATGGGGAAATGTAAGCGGAATCGACCAGGACAGCGGACTTTTCGTAATAAAGCCCAGCGGAGTGGAGTACGAGAAGCTTACTCCCGATGACATGGTGGTTATGGACCTTAACGGAAATAAGGTCGAGGGAAGATACAATCCTTCCTCCGACACAGCAACTCACCTTGAGCTTTACAAGGCATTCCCCGAGATCGGCGGAATCGTGCACACCCACTCATCCTACGCAACCAGCTGGGCACAGGCCGGAAGAGATATTCCCTGCTACGGAACAACACATGCGGACTATATCTATGGCCCTGTTCCCTGCCTCAGATGCCACACAAAAGAAGAAATCGACTCTGCTTACGAGGAGAATACCGGACACTTAATCGTTAATGAATTCAAGAAGATGGGCAAGGACATCCTCGCCGTTCCCGCATGCCTTTGCAAGAACCACGGACCTTTTGCCTGGGGTAAGGATGCGCATGAAGCGGTTCATAACGCTGTAGTTCTCGAAGAAGTGGCAAAGATGGCTTACAGATGCGAGACCATCAATCCCAAGGTTTTACCTGCGCCTCAGGAGCTTCAGGATAAGCACTACTACCGTAAGCATGGCGCAAATGCGTACTACGGACAGAGCAATAATTAAGGCTTTTGTAGCAATTTTGGATTAGTATTTAATCCCCGATACGTTAATATATATTTGGACACTTTTTTAAAACCTAAAGAATTAAACAATCTTTAAGCAAAGGAGTTACATTAATGGACAATCTTGAACTTAAGAAACATGCAAATGATGTCCGCAAGGGAGTTGTTACTTCTACTCACGCTGCAAAATGCGGACACCCCGGCGGATCTCTCTCTGCAGCAGACCTCTATACTTTTTTGTATTTTGAGGAGCTGAACATAGATCCCAAGAATCCCGAAAAGGAAGACAGAGACCGTTTCGTCCTTTCAAAAGGACACACCGCACCGGGCCTTTATTCCGCTCTGGCATACAGAGGATTCTTCCCCGTTGAGGATTTAAAGACTCTTCGTCACCTCGGTTCATACCTTCAGGGACATCCCAATATGCACATTCCCGGAGTTGATATGGCTTCCGGATCCCTCGGACAGGGAATCAGCGCGGCAGCAGGCATGGCGCTTGGCGCAAAGCTTGGAGGAAAAGATTTTCGTGTATATACTCTCCTCGGAGACGGAGAGATCGAAGAGGGTCAGGTTTGGGAGGCAGCTATGTTTGCCGGCTTCAGAAAGCTTGACAACTTCGTAGTTATCGTTGACAACAACGGACTTCAGATCGACGGACCTATCGATCAGGTTTGCTCACCTTACCCCATCGATAAAAAGTTTGAGGCTTTCAATTTCCATGTTATCAATGTGGATGCACATGACTTTGACGCCCTCAGAAACGCATTTAACGAAGCAAAGGCTACAAAGGGTATGCCCACAGCAATCATCATGCACTCCGTTAAGGGTAAAGGCGTTTCCTTCATGGAGAACAGCGTTGACTGGCACGGCAAGGCACCTAACGATGAGGAGTACGCTACTGCAATGGCTGACCTCGCAAAGATTGATGAAGAACTGGCAAAGGAGGGCAAGTAATCATGGCAGACGTTAAGAAGATTGCAACCCGTGAAAGCTACGGTAACGCTTTAAAGGAGCTCGCTGAGGAGTTCCCCAACCTCGTGGTTCTTGATGCAGACCTTGCAGCTGCTACTAAGACCGGCATTTTCAAGAAAGCATATCCCGATCGTCACATCGATTGCGGTATTGCTGAGTGTAATATGATGGGCGTGGCAGCAGGCCTCTCCCTTACAGGAAAGATTCCTTTCTGCTCTTCATTTGCTATGTTCGCTGCAGGACGTGCATTTGAGCAGGTTAGAAACTCCATCGGTTATCCTCATCTTAACGTAAAGATTGGTGCTACCCACGCAGGAATCACCGTTGG
>JAFPRD010000014.1:0-5259 GCA_017401005.1 Lachnospiraceae bacterium | reverse complement strand
GGATTTCTCACGGCGCTTTATATAATTCTTGTGCCGATTCTTGGATTGTTTTTCAGGAAAAAATGCGGCTGGAATATCTGGCTTGGAGTATTGATAAGCCTTGCCGGAATGTATTTTCTTTGTATGAAAGGCGGATTCTTCCTTCAGTGGATGGATCTTGCGCTTATCGCATCGGCTTTTCTGTTTTCTGTACAGATTCTTTTGATCGATTACTTTAGTCCGGAGATGGATCCGGTAAGGCTCTCCGCAATAGAATTCTTTGTCTGCGGTGTTTTGTCCGTAATTCCCGCCCTTTTTGTTGACGTACCCGCAAGAGGCGGATTGGGCGGCTGGATCATGGACTTTGCGGGATGGAACGCGTGGATACCTATTCTTTACGCCGGCGTCTTTTCAAGCGGAGTTGCTTATACTCTTCAGGTTGTCGCTCAGCCCGGACTTAATCCTACAATCGCATCCCTTATTATGAGTTTTGAGGCTGTTTTCGGTACCATCGCAGGATGGCTTATTCTACATCAGAGCCTCACCGCAAGAGAGATTGTCGGCTGCCTTCTTATGTTCGCCGCGATTGTCATCGCCCAACTACCACTCTCGAAAGACTGAGCATTTTTTCCTTTATCACGTTAACGCTTTAATTGGTCAAATTGACGAGCGGATTAACGATAATTTGAATCATTTTGTGCAATATGCTATAATGCTGTACAGAAGAAAACGGTGTTGCTATGCCCGAAAGACATAGCTATAAAAAAAGGAGGATGCTTTATGCTATTTCAACTTTACAGTGACCATGCTGCGATGCAGCTAATCGGCTGGGTGTTGGTATTTTGCGGCTTGATTCTTATGAACGAACTCGGCCGAAGAACTAAAATCGGGGGAATTATCGTATTTGTCGCTATTCCGACATTACTTACTGTATATTTCATTGCTGCTCACGTCGGAGCGTTCGGAGGACCTTCCAATCCTACGGTTGCATATATGGACGGATGGTTCCACTACTTTAAACTCTACGCCGCAGACATCGGCTGCGTAGGCTTTATGATGATCAAGTATAAATGGGGAATCGGAAAAGAAAAATGGTTCGCTTGGTTCCCTTGGTTCATCGTAGCAGCAAACATCATGATCGCAAATGTTTCCGATATGGAATCGGCTATCGCTGCATTCAAGATTTCCGGAAACCTTTCAGGCGCATGGTGGGCTTCAAATGAAGGCGTATTTATCTACGGCGGATGGTGGAACGTAGTTAACGCACTTGCCGGACTTATCAACATTTTCTGTATGACCGGTGTTGTAAAACTTTACACATCAAAGGACAAGAATCATGCGGATATGCTTTGGCCCGACATGACAATCTGGTTCATCATCGCTTACGATATCTGGAACTTTGAGTATACATACCTCAATCTTCCTACACATTCATGGTATTGCGGCGTTGCACTTTTACTTGCTCCTACATTTGCGAATGCATTCTGGAACAAGGGCGCATGGATTCAGAACCGTGCAAATACCCTTGCAATCTGGTGTATGTGGGCGCAGGTTGTTCCCGCATTCCAGCTCAGCTCAAGATTTGCTGCAGCTCTTCCTACCATCTACGGCGGAGCAACCCAGAACGGCATCACTACCATGAAGCTTTATGAATCAGCTATCGATCTTTACAATCATCAGCTTGGAAAGACAGCGGCAGCGGGAGAAGCTATCGCCAAGATGGGAATCACAGCCGACCCGAGAATGCAGGGATTCGTTGCCGTGCTTGCGATTGTGGTCAATGTAGTCTGCATTACGGAGATCATCAGAAGAGCCGTTAAGCTCAAGAAGAATCCTTATTCAAACGAAGTATTCACAGATACCAAGGACTTCAAACTTGCTATGGAGCGTGCTGAGCAGTAATGGATAAAGTCAGAGTAATTGAAGTTAAAAGAAGCATTTTTGAGAGCAACGATCAGGATGCGGACAAACTGAGAAAAGAGCTTAGAGAAAGCAAAACATTTTTGCTGAATCTTATGTCTTCTCCGGGATCGGGAAAGACAACTACTCTTACCAGGACAATAGAGGTTCTTAAGGATAAATATCGCATCGGGGTTATGGAAGCGGATATTGATTCTGATGTTGACGCTAAAACCATTGCGGCTACGGGCGTTAAGTCGATTCAGCTTCACACAGGCGGAATGTGTCATCTTGATGCCGATATGACAAGACAGGGTATCAAGGAACTTGATGTAACCGATGTCGATTTTGCTATACTTGAGAATGTGGGCAACTTGGTCTGCCCTGCGGAATTTGACACGGGAAGCACAAAAAATGCCATGATCCTGTCCGTACCGGAAGGACATGACAAGCCTCTTAAGTATCCGCTTATGTTCTCTATCTGTGATGTTGTTCTTATCAACAAGATTGATGTTATGCCTTATTTTGACTTCGATCTTGAAAAATGCAAAGAATACATTCATATGCGAAATCCTAAGGCCAAGGTGATTCCTATCTGCGCCAAGACAGGCGAAGGGATAGGGCAGTGGACTGACTGGCTATCGGAGCAGATTGAAGAGAGCATTAAATAATTGCTTAAAGTATAAGGCCGGGCGATTTTAATAGTAATAACCGTCCCGGCCTTTTTTAGACATTTGCCGGAAACTGCTGTAGCGAAAGAAGTTTCTTTGCTTACGCTTGTTAAATCCGGTTTTTCATACAGGGAAAAGGCTAAAAAATGCATGAATTAGGCGTTGTTTTTCACATAATTGACGACCTCGAAGAGGTGGGGAAAGAAAACAATATAGAGAAGATACATTCCGTTACGCTTCAGCTCGGAGAGGTTTCGGGGGTGGTTCCGCATCTTTTGACGGATGCATGGAACTGGGCGGCAAAGAAAAATGAGCTGGTGGAAGGCGCTGAGCTTGTCATTGAGAATCTGCCCGCCGTGACGTACTGCGAGGACTGCGGGTGCGAGTATGAAACGGTGGCTCACGGAAAAATCTGTCCAAAGTGTGGCAGCGAGCGTACCTATCTTTTGAGGGGAAATGAATTTTTGATCAAAGAGATCACAGCAACGTGATTAAAATACATTAAGAAAAGAACACTAACCAAAGGTTAAAACACCAACACTGAAGAAAGCTGGTATAAAGATGGATAAAAATAGTTTTGACATGGAAGACCTTATGACTCCCTATTCGCTTGATCCCAATAGGAACAAGGTAGATCCCAGAGCGGGGATAATCCCTGAATGGGTGGATATGGATGCGCCTTTCAGAGAGCCTCTTGCGAGATTCGCAAAGACCGTAACGGACAGAAAGAATATTAAGCTCGGAATCGAGAAGATTACCAAGGAAAGTCCTGAGTATTGGGGACTTTACAACTTGATCACTGATGAGCAGTGCGAGATCGCGCTCAAAATGCAAAAGCGCAAGCCTAAGACCTTTGAGCAGATTGCGGCCCTTTGTCCTGAGTATACAAAGGAAGAACTTCAAAAACAGCTTGATGAGATGTCTTATCATGGTGTAATCGAGTGGAATTACGAGAACGAAAAGCATGAGAAACAGTATGTTCTTCCTATGTATGTTCCCGGATCGGCCGAGTTTGGAAATATGAACGGCAGGGTTATTAAGGAACATCCCGAAGTAGGACCTTTCTTTGAGAGAATGAGCCGCATTCCTCTTGAAGGACTTACCCAGATGGTCCCTATGGGCGGCGCCGGAGTCGGCATGCATGTAATCCCTGTTGAAAAAGCTATTGATATGGAATCCGAGGCGATTGACCTTGAGAAGATTTCTTACTGGCTCGAGTACTATGAAGGAAAATACGCGGCATCACCCTGCTCCTGCAGAAGGTCGAGACAAACCTTTGACCAGGGCTGTGCGGACGATCCGGAAGGATGGTGTATAGCCGTTGGTGATATGGCGGATTACGTTGTTGAAACCCAGAAGGACGGACGCTATATCACAAAGCAGGAGGCTCTCGAGATTTTCAAACAGGCTGAGGACAACGGATTTGTTCATCAGATTACAAATATTGACGGCGACAAAAAGATTTTTGCAATCTGTAACTGTAACGTAAATGTCTGCTACGCGCTCCGTACATCTCAGCTTTTCAATACTCCGAATATGTCGCGCTCGGCATATGTGGCGCATGTTGATAAGGAAAAGTGTGTAGCCTGCGGACGATGTGTGGAGGTTTGCCCCGCCGGCGCGGCTACCCTAGGACAGAAACTTTGTAAGAAAGACGGAAGCGAAGTGGTTTATCCCAAGATGCCTCTTCCTACAGAGAAGAAGTGGTCTCCCGATATGTGGACCGAGGATTACCGTGATATCAACCGTATCAATACTCACAAAACCGGTACATCACCTTGTAAGACGGCTTGTCCTGCGCACATTCCCGTTCAGGGTTATCTTAAGATGGCGGCACAGGGCAGATATGAGGAGGCTCTTGCGCTTATCAAAAAGTACAATCCGCTTCCCGCGGTCTGCGGACATGTATGTAACCGTCGGTGCGAAGATGCCTGTACAAGAGGCACAATCGATGAGGCGATTGCTATCGATGAGGTTAAGAAATTTGTTGCGATGCGCGACTTAAATTCCGAAACCCGCTATATCCCCAAGAAGGTTATACCTAAGATCGGCGGCGGGTTCGACGAAAAGGTTGCCATCGTCGGAGCGGGCCCTGCGGGAATTTCATGCGCTTACTATCTTGCGCTTAAGGGATATAAGCCTACGCTCTTTGAAAAGAACAAAAAGCCGGGCGGAATGGTTACCTACGGAATCCCTTCATTTGTTTTAGAGAAGAATGTTGTTGAGGCTGAAGTTGACGTATTGAGGCAGCTTGGTGTAGATATCCGCCTTGGAGTCGAAGTAGGAAAGGACGTAACTCTTAGTGAGCTCAGGCAGCAGGGATACAAGGCTTTCTATATTGCCATTGGTTGTCAGGGCGGACGCGGAGTCGGAGTACCCGGAGAAGACGCAGAGGGCGTACTTAAGGGCGTTGATATTTTACATGATGTGATTGATGATGAGAGCTACAAGCTTTCGGGCGATACCGTTGTCATCGGAGGAGGAAACGTTGCTATCGACGTTAGCCGAACCGCAATCCGCTGCGGCTCACCAAAGGTTACCCAGGTTTCTCTTGAGACAAGAGATATTATGCCTGCGCTTCCCGAAGAAATTGAGATTGCAGAGTCCGAGGGAATAGGGCTCATAGGCGGCTGGGGACCTAAGGAAATCCTTACCGAGAACGGCAAGGTTAGGGGCATTGTATTTAAGAAGTGCACACAGGTTAAGAACG
>JAFPRD010000013.1:0-6570 GCA_017401005.1 Lachnospiraceae bacterium | reverse complement strand
TAAGATTAGAGCCTACCAGCATCAACACAATGCTTGCAGCCAAGATTGCAAAAAGGATGATCTTGCTTTTGGGGCTTGTGAAAAATACATAGAATCCTCCGAGGTAAGGAATGGAGAATCTTACATATCCGATAAGTGAGCCGTATTTAACGGGAGTAGGATCCGCTTCTTCATTAGCATCACCTTTGGTTATAAACTCCTCTGCCTTAAGATTATTCTCAAGGACTCTGTGGGTAACGGTCATACCGTTCTGATTAAAGACGATGATGTCCCCTTCATAGATAGCTCTGGGGTCTTCCTCCGTAACGTAAACGATACTTCCGGTCTTTAAAGCAGGTTCCATCGAACCGCTCTCAACGTTATAGATCTGTACTCCCGCTACGCGAGGTGCGGTTACGGGAAGGCATAAAAGTATTATGATTATTATTCCAATGGTTCCAATCACAGAACAAAAGACGGAAATTACTTTCCCGCCTTTTGCCCCGGAACCTTTATTTGTTCCGTTATTACTCATCTTTTTTATTCTTTAAACTCCTCTTGATAAATAAGAAGTATGCAGCTGCGCCGAGTATTACGGCAAGTCCTGCACAGATAACAACCTTTGTCCAAACGGGGATACTTGTAAAGAAGGCCGAAGGTGATTCGGTATCGATTCCGAGCTCGTCCATAAGGCCTCCGAAGATTCCGTTACCATCGGATAAAGCTGCCTCTTCATCACGGATGTCGAGGATTTCAGCAGGACCCTGGGGCTGCTCTTCTAAGGGTGCATTCTCATCATTGATATCAGCATTTGCTCCGCCTTCTCCGGCTCCGGCACCTGCTCCGCCGCCTCCGCCGGCCTGTCCGCCGTCTCCGGGGATAACATATACGCCGGCATCACCGGTAATTCCTCTATTGATAACGCCAAGATCGGTATATCCGAGATAGTTCTCGGGAAGCTCGGACAAAGGAGTGTAAACGAATCTGAAGACGTTGTCCTTAGGATCCTTGAAAAGAGTACCGGTAAGGTTGTATGCCTGAGGAAGGTATCCGTCAATATAGACAAAGGCTATTACAGGTCTGTCACCAACGTTTCCGTGGTGGGTCTCTGTAGGGAGAAGCTGGTTTCCACGGTTGTCGAAGTACTCGATGGTGTAGGTGACAATATCCGCAAGGAGTGCATATCCTACAACATAATCGATATCTCTGTTAACCTGGAAAGAGTTGGTAGAGATGGTATTGTTGTCCATACCGCTCTCTCTGATTCCCTTAACGTAATACTTGCTTCCGTCGGATAAATCTACGGACTTATTATCAAATGTGATTCTGTCTCCGTAAGATAATCCGTCTACAGTTATAACAGACTTTTCTGCGTTCATAGAAACGTTGGGAGAAGTCTGGATTCCATTCTTGTCATAAACTGCAACACCTGCGGAATTGAATGTTCCCTGGGATCCCACGAGGAATCTTACGGTGTACTTGTAGTTCGTGGCTGCCTGTGAAGGTATGTATGAGGAAGCAAGTACGGCAATACCTGCCATAATTCCAAGAAAAGCTCTGACAAATCTCTTCATCATGCCTTGCCCCCCTTTCTCTGCTTTCTGCGCTCGGAAACACCTACGAAGCCAAGTACTATAAGTACTGCTGCGGATACGCCTCCTGCGATAAAGAAAGGTTTAAGATTGGTATCATCACCGGTCTTTACATATCTGGGGTTAACGTTATCCTGAGTGTCAGTTCCGCCGTTGTCATCGCGCTCACCTGCTGTGCGGAGCATTACGGCGAAATTCATCTGAAGGTCGGCTAATGTATCCTGATAATCGTTACCCTGGGTCTCACCGTCAAGCTCGATTTTAAGGGTGATCCTTCCGGTCTGGCCCTTATCAAGGGTATCGAGGAAGAAGAAATCCTTTAAAGACTCAGTTGCCTGGTGAAGTCCGACTCCGGCTGCCGATACGCCTTCACCTCCGACGGTTTCGCTGTCAAAGATTGTTGAGACAGCGCCCGTAGGTGAAGTGTATGTAAGCAGATAGGTATATGCACCGCCTTTAGTACCGCTGTTCTTGCTTCTGTCTTCCAGTGAATGGAGGACTTTATTGGTCATATACCAATCTGTGGTTGTGTCGTTTTGGTTGCCGAGGGTCACAGTGAAGATTGCGGTATCGCCGGGCTGCATTCCGGAGATTGAATCTGTCATCTCAGATGATTTGAAGGAACTTTCCATCTTTTCATCTGCGGTAAAATATACATTCCAGGTGTCCTTTCCGTATATGGTATCGGCCATAGCGGAAATAGGAAAGCTTAGGGTAAGGACTATGGAAAGTATTGCAGATATTAGTTTCTTTTTCATTTTTCTGCGCTCCTTTCCTTAGTTTTTAAGAGATAGTGTGCCGTCAGCGGCAATCACGATCTCTCGTCCCCAAACGCTCTTGGCAGCTTTCTCTGCGTTATGGTTCTGAATAGCATTTACAACAGCTTCAACAACAAAGCTTGTTCCGTCGTACTCATAGGTCGTGGTAAGTGTCTTGTAATGCTTACCGTCCGCATCATATCTGTCTCCGATAGTCTGCGTAACCTTTGTTGCGAGCATATCGTTTATCTTTATGCTCTCGGTAAAGGGAGCCGAAGTCTCGCCGGTCTTTAAAAGCTTTGTGTAGTAGAGAACCGTTCTCTCCGGTGTTGAGCTCTCGGTATCGATGATCCAGTCGGTTCCGATATTAACGTATTTAAGCTCTATCAGGTCGGGATCAAGATTTGGCATCTTCACACCGTTTTTGTCGATCCAGTACTTGTAGATTATTACTCTGTTGTAAGTATTGATACTGTTTTCCGGATCCATACCACTGTTTGTGATATTTAAAACTTCGGGATATTCAACCCCAAGCTTTATTTCCTCTCCGTCAGGCACCATATCAACAAGGAGCGCTCCTCTATGCTGGTGCCAAACGTAATCGCTGTTTGGAACGTAGTCTCTGTAGGAGATTGGCTTTCCGTTCTCGCTGATGGTAACGCCGATATCGTGCATGCTTACCTGGCTGGTATAATTCTCGGAGTAGTATGTAAGAGCCGCTCTCGTTCCTCCTACGGAAGAAAAGATAAGGAGTCCTGCGCCTACTGCAAATGCTGCTGCGGAGAATGCTTTTGAAGTGATAATCTTTTTAAACTTATTCATTATTTATCACCCTCCTCCTCGTAAGTTACATCCAGCAGCTCGCTCCAGTCTGCGTATGCTGTACCATCTGCTGCGAACTTTACCTTAGTAGCCTCGTAGATTACAACTACGTTAAAGCTTTGAGGGTCAACGCCTGCGGGGATGTTTGAAATCTTTACATCAATCTCTGCCGTTGACTCACCGGGCTTAATGGGGTCGCTGTAGTAGTAGAAGCCGTCGCTTGCGGGAGTCCATCTTGCATCTCCGATATACTGAAGATTTACAGTCGATCCTGCAAATGCCTTTACTCTGACATATACATCGTCGAGGGAGTCAGCTCTGTTTTTGATGACAACCTTCTTTGTCCAGTCCTCGAATTCCTCGGGGATCTCCTCGTAATGTCCGAGGTGGATCGCATATCCGCCCATTGCCCTTTCGTATGTTGAAAAGTAAGCGAAAGCCGAACCGATGGATGCTGTCATTATCAGTGCCGCACAAGCAGCGGTTAAAATCAAACTCTTCTTTTTCATCTTAGTTTGTCTCCTCTCTGCTGTCCGTATACTTTGACCATGTGTATTTAGGTAATCCGTTCTCGTCGAGAACTACATTTCCGTTCGCATCAAGAACGGGATCGAAGTGGTTTGTGAGCGCTCCGCAGTGCTTATCGCGGTGCTCGTAATCGTTAACAAAGGTAACTTCCACAAGGTCATCCGCAAGGATCACAACCTGTTTTGTTTCATCGGATACAAGCTTGTAATTGCATCCCGAATAAACTTCGGTTACAGTTACATCGCATCCTGCGGGAAGCTTATCGATTATAAGCTCTTCTTTTCCTGTCTTAGAGAACCTAAGTGTATACACATTTGAAAATACCGTCTTTGTTTCTTCCCCAACCTTCTTTTTGGCGTCTACGGAGAAGATGAAGTAGGTATCTTCACTCTTTTCGTATGTAAGAAGATCCTTGATTATCTTGAGCTTTCCGTATCTGGGCTCCCATGAGGGCTTAAGACTGATCGTAGCGCTGTAGATCCAATCGGTATTGGCTGCAGTGTTGATCTCTCCGGTTACGGGATCCGGAGCCTTTGTGGGAAGGGCAACAACCTCAGGTACAAACTTATAAACGTTTGCATCTCCGTAAGCAACGGTTACGATATCCTTTTGGGTAGTGGTATTGCCGTTTGCATCAGTTACGATGCTTTCGGCTTCATCGAAGTAATCCGTAACAGCGCTTCCTCTTGCAAGTACAAGATAAAGGCCACCCTTTAATCCGGGAATCTCCTTTCCGGCTTTTTCGGTTGCATCGGGAGTGATGGGCGTCGCAGTCTTTTGGCTATCCTTTACGATGCCGGCTGCTACCTGAGCTATATCGCTCCAAACCTTTGAATCGGTTGTATCCGGAATCTTTACTTTATCCTTGTAAGCATCCGCAACCTTAAAGGTATAGAAATCATACCCGGTCTTTTTCTCTGCATCGGCGATCTTGTAGATGTCAACAACCACATCCGCCTTCGCTACATCCGCAAGAAACTCCTTGTCTGTACTTGAGGTAGCGATGGTCTTCAGGCTGCAGGCATGGTCGAGATCAAGCTTATCAGCCGCGTCGGTAAAGAGCGGTGATAAAAAGCCTCCGCCTATGCATAGGCCCAGTGCAAGCGTGCAAGCTAGTATTCTTTTAATGAATGCACTTTTTGCGCTTCTCCATTTGTTCATGGAAGAATCCTCCTTTAAAAAAGCAAACGCTTTAAAAACTATTTCTTACCTTTTACTTCATCAAGTATTTCGTATGTAGATAAATGTCTTTTCTTTTGCGCTGTAAAAATCATATAAACGATAGTCATAATAACAAGTGTCGGTATGATGATAAATACAGCTACGATATAGTTGGGAACCTTGGAAGCATCAGGTGTAATAAATACAACCAGCTCCTGTTCCTCATTTTCAACTCTGTGTCCTCTGACAAGCATCCTGTGGGTATTGATACCGTAGGGGGTACATGTCACAAGAGTACAATAGTCGTTATCTTTAGATATTGCAAGTTCCGAAGTATCTTCGGGAAGTACGACTTTTATCTGGTCGACTCTGTAGGTTATATTCTCGTTGAGGATCGATATTACAAATGTATCTCCAACAACAAGTTTATCAAGATCTGTAAAAAGCTTGGCGGAAGGAAGACCTCTGTGTCCGGAGATTATGGAGTGGGTTCCCTTTCCTCCCACGGGAAGTGAAGATCCCGCAAGATGTCCGGCTGCGATCTGAAGGACGGTTTCCTCGGTTCCGTGGTAAATCGGAAGCGATACGTTTATGGAAGGGATTGAAATGTACCCCATAATTCCCGTTCCGGATATATCAAGGAGACTTTCGTACTCCGCATACTCTTCCTCCGAAAGGTCGAAATGCTGGCTGCCCGCTAACCTCTGGTTATAGCTTCTCGCCTGGCCGATCATCCTCGAAATCTCTTCGTTATTAACCGACTCCACCGCCATAACGTAATCCGAAATGGATCTTGAAGCATGCATTGAGTTCCACCAGTCGCTAACCGACGGATAAAACATTACTCCGAGTCCACCTACAAGCAGTACGGCCAGAGCTATTGTAATTATACGAGAAACAATTTTCTTGCTCTTCTTCTTTTTACTTTTGCTGTCTCCGCCTGTACTCATAAGCTATCCATTCTTACCGATCTACTGAACTTCGCCGGTTTCCCGTTGCTCACCGCACACCGCGTGAAGGTGTCAGTTATTTGTGCGGTTATCCGAAAAGCTCCGAAGAGCTTCTCGGACATATACAATTATTAATGATTTATTTCATCTTATTTTTGAGGATTATTCCTCTTCTGTTGTTCCCATCTTTCTTCTAACGATGAGGAGAACAACTGCTCCTACAACAAGAACACCGCCTACGATGTAGAAGATTGTGGTACCGATACCACCGGTTGAAGGAAGAACTACACCCTGCTTGTTGATAACTTCAACATTGATGTTACCAAAGTTCTCAACCTTTTCAGTCTTTCTGGTACGATCTACGGTCTTAAAGAGCTGCCAGTTACCTTCGCTCTTTCCTGCCTTATCGACTGAACCAAGTTTATTACCTCTGGTAAGCTTTAAAACAGCATCGCCATTCTCATCCTTTTCAACCTTAGAAGTCATTTCATAAACAGTGAGTGAATTAAGTTCACCGTTTGAGTGATCAGCAACAACCTCGAAATAAATAGGCTCGATTGAGTTGTATCCGGCAGGTGCCTTGGTCTCTTCGATCATATAGATACCATCATCGATACCATTGATCTCGAAGGTAGAAGTTCCGTCGCCCTTAAATTCATTTACCATTCTGAAACCAAAATTTGCGGTCTCATCTTTGTACTGCTTTGAGAATCTGAACTCAGCGCCCTTAAGAGCTGCAGTTCCGTCAGTCTTATTAATAACAGGCTTGAAAGTAAATAC
>JAFPRD010000012.1:0-22600 GCA_017401005.1 Lachnospiraceae bacterium | reverse complement strand
GGATCCATAACATCTGCGGCTACATTTCTGAGAGGGTATACATACGCAATGATATTCTCACCTATATTCTTGTAATAAACGAGGCAGGAAACATTATTTACTCTGCAGAGTCTCTCGCTGGCCTTTATCCTTCTGATGTTGAAATTCTTGAAATTAAGCCCGATATTCTCGGCCTTTTCTCCCATTTTTTCGGGCACGGTGGATGCAAGGATCTCGTGATCCTCCGAATCTATTGCGTATAGAGAAACCCTGTCATTGGTTAAAAGCAGCGAAAAGATATAGGGCAGCTCATTTTTCTCCATAAGCTTAAGAAGGCTGTTCGGATACATTCCGATCTGGACTATGAACTCCTCATCCTCGCTCCAGACAGCAGAATACTGAACAAGCTTTCCCTCCGCCGTATTGGGCGTTATCTCCTGTACCAGGCTAAGCTTTTTATCTCTGAGCATAGGCTTAAAGAAATTCATCTGCTCTCCGGAGTCAAAGCTGTATCCGTAGTACTCCTCGTGAGTTCCGTAGACGATTACACCGTCCGTATCAAAAATATGGATCTCGTCAACATGCATAAGCCCTGCCAGTTTGCGCAGTTCGGATGCACTTTTAACTATATCCGGGCGATCCTGAAGCACATACGCAATAGCATTGGCGTTTCGAAGGCAGTCCTCCGTGTACTTCTCTATCGTGGAATCCACTTCTTCCTCATTGCGCGTCAAAACACGCTCCACCTGTTCAAACATTCGAGCAGCGTCAGTTCTGATCACTCGTTCGGAGTTTATGATCTGAATTGTGAATGTGAAAAGTACTATAAATGACATTATGATAAGTATCATCCTGCCAAGATGCATAGCAAGCAAACGTGGTAATTGCTTCTTTTTTTTCATTCTTGTCCCTCATCCTTACAGCAATTTAGATATATGCAATAGTGAAATGAAGATCTCCAAATCTGTCTGTTTCCATAATAATATACGAGGGCTTGCGACCTTCCTGCCTAGGGTAAGACAAGGAGCCGGGGTTTACGACGTAAATATCTCCCTCCCGCCTAACTTCAGGCTTGTGGGTATGTCCGTACATAACAACATCAAGTCCTCTTTCCCTCGCCTCGGCGAAAAGCATCTCCGGTCCCATGGAAACGCGGTATCTGTGTCCATGCGTAGCCATGCATTTATACCTGCCGACCTCAAACTCCACCTCCTGGGGAAGGTCCGAGAAAAAGTCGTTGTTTCCGCTGACCATATACACCGGACAGGTAACCGCAGAACTTATGGCATATTCACTGCCCTCAATATCTCCGCAATGAACAACCATATCCGGCTTATGCATTTCCACTACTTTAAAATAATTATCGTTCTTTCTGTGTGTATCACTGACGATCAGTACTTTCATGCTCTAAGAGTTCTCTCCTCATAAGTCTGAGTGCTTTTCCGCGATGGCTGATCTTATTTTTCTCAATCTCCGGAATCTCGGCTGTTGTACATCCGAGCTCGGGTACGTAGAAAATCGGGTCAAACCCAAAGCCATGCTCTCCCTTTTCCTCAAAGTCAATCTGTCCTTCTATAGTTCCGAGTACACATTTTTCGGTTCCGTCGGGAAATACTGCAGCGATCGCACAAACGAATCTCGCGCTGCGCTCCTTGCCGACTTTTCCCTCGAGACGTCTGATGATATCGGCGTTTTTTATACTGTAAGGAGTATCATGTCCGAGGTATCTTGCAGAATAGATTCCCGGCTCTCCGCCGAGAGCATCAACCGCAAGTCCCGAATCATCCGCAAGCACAAGATCGTCAGGTAAAAGATCATGTACCGCTCTTGCCTTAATAAGCGCATTCTCCTCAAAAGTCGTTCCGTCTTCTTCGATGTCTATATCAACTCCCGCTTCCTTCATAGATACGATCTCGTATCCCGAGCCTTCCATGATCTCGCGGATTTCCCTCATTTTTCCCTGGTTTCCCGTTGCAAAAACAAGTCTCATTATTCAGTTACCTCTTTTACTGCATTTACTATACCTTCGGCTATTGAATCCCTGTACTGCTCCATAGAAAGATATTTCCCTTCCGTTTCATTGGATAGATATCCGACGGTTATCTTTGCCGCAGGTACTTTCATTTCTGTTAAAATACTGTCATCCTCCGCCGCTAAGATACTGTTTGCTCTGTTTTTGGAAGAAACGGCTATATTCCTTAAAAAGCTCTCAGCCAGAAAAGCATTGTTCATATCCGGCAGGAAGAAATCGTCGTTATAGCGAGCCTCTAAACCGTATTCTTCCGGATCGTCGGTCTTTGCCGTATCCAAAAAAATCACCATATCCGCTCCGCACTCATCGGCAAAAGATATGATTTCCTCATCGCTTCTGTACTCGGCGACGTATATCCTGCTTTTCGCGGTATTACTGTCGTCCGAAGTATTTGCCGCCTTAGGCGCGCTGTTTTCCATAAGTAAAATATCCGAAGCTTTTTCGGCTATGGCGTTTGTAATGTTTTCTGAAGTCAGATCTCTTTCGCCTTCTTCGGATATATATGGCTTATCCGCCACCAATAGCAAAATATTCTCGTACCTGTCCTCGGCTTTATAAGGTGAGATCACAAGGGAGGAATTGTCCCTCTGAATCTCGAAATCCCAGACCCCGTCCATTATAAGGGATATCCTCATCTCTCCGGCATACTCCCTGTACGCAGCAGTCTTTATATGACCTGTATCCCCGCCGATGGAAGTATTCTCAAATCCCGTCGCGTGAACTCCGCGTATCCTTATAAAAAGAGTATGATCCTGACAGTAATTCTCTACGGAGATATTCTCGCTCCTTGCCGTAAGGGGCAAAGGTACAGTAATCTTCCCCGAATCATCGCTATCAGTAACCTGCATAACTATCCACTGGGTTACAATATCTTCCTCGAAAATACTCTCTCCGGAGATTCCTTTAGAGCTCTCGCTTATCATAACGGACTTTGTGGACGCTCTTAAAGTTACAAACACCAGCACAATAAGGATGATAAGCATCATTACGAAGAATTCTGCCCCCGGCCTGTACCAGGAGCGAAATGCTTCTTCCTCATCAGATTCAATTATCTCATTTCCGTACTTTAAGTTCATAACTGTTTCTTTTGATTACCCTGTTTGGGCGGTTTCGGACCCATAAACTGATAAAAATATGTCTTCATCATACCGTTGTAGATCTTCCGATTTTTGTCCGCCTTTCGTCCGATGGCAAGCTCTGCCTTCTCGAAGGATGTGATAAGGTACATACTCCAGGCATCCAGCGCGGCATATCTTTCCCCGATGATGCGATACAGCGCGGGAAGCTCGTCCTTATCCGACAATCTCTCTCCGTAAGGAGGGTTAGTGATAATAAAACCGTATTTCTTGGGGTGTGAAAGATTTGCAACATCTCTCTTTTGGAAATGTATCATCTTCTCCACTCCCGCAAGACGTGCATTTTCTCTCGAAATCTTCACCATCTCATCATCAAGGTCGTACCCCTGAATATCGCAGTCCACATTTTTATCGATAAGGTCCTGGGCCTCCGTAACGGTCTCATACCACATTTTCTTCGGAAGAATATGCTTCCATTCCTCCGCTAAAAAGCTTCTGTTCATCCCCGGCGCAATATTTGCCGCCATCATAGCAGCCTCGATCGGAATGGTTCCGCTTCCGCAAAAAGGATCTACAAGGATGCGGTCCGCATGCCAGGGGGTAAGCATAATAAGTCCCGCAGCAAGGTTTTCCGCGATGGGAGCCTTTGCGGTAAGCTTACGATATCCTCTTTTATGAAGGGATTCTCCCGTGGTATCCAGTCCTACGGTAACCTCATCCTTAAGAAGAAAAACTCTTAGGGGGAAGGACGCTCCGTTTTCCTCGAACCAGTTTGTATGGTAAACGCCTTTTAATCTCTCTACCATTGCCTTTTTCATTATCGACTGAATATCCGATGGTGAGAAAAGCTTTGACTTTACGCTGGCCGCCTTGGCAACCCAGAACTTTCCGTCCTTTGGTATCCACTCTTCCCAGGCAATAGCTTTTGTACCCTGGAAAAGGTCCTCAAAACTCTCGGCATGGAAGCTTCCCACCTTAACGAGGACTCTCTCCGCAGTCCTGAGAAAAACATTAGCTCTGCAAAGGGCCTCAAAGTCTCCGAAAAAGGTTACTCTTCCGTCGGATACCTCAGTGATATCGTAGCCAAGGTCTATTATTTCTTTTTTAAGTACCGACTCCATACCAAAATGGCAGGGAGCTATAAGTTCAAATGTTTTCATACATAAAATACCATTGCACCGTGGGCGCTGAGGGAAACGGTAACAGAGTCACCGAATTCACCCTTTTGTCCGCTCCAAAGCTCTGTAGCGCTTACGGGCATATTAATCTCTATTTCGCTTAAGGGAATGCTGATCTCGCTGTCCTCTTCGCTCAGATTAAACACAGCGATATACATTCCGCCTTCGCAGTCATCCGCAACCCATACACAGGTCTCCGCACCGCCGATCTCTCTTCTTAATACCTGATGGGCATTTCTGGAGCCTCGATGCATCTTTAAAATCTTGTCATTGGTGATAAGACCCATAGTAAAATCATCAAATCCGGTCATCTCGCCGCCGATAATAAGAGGAGATCTCATGATCGACCAGAGGGTCATCATAGTTATCTGCTCATCATGAGTAAACGCGGTTTTGTTGTTTTTATCGTAGTCCTGCTTGATAGGGCCGATGGGGAGCATATCCGCATCGGGATAATGTCCGGCACCCGCATGTATCGACCATTTCTCGGCTCTTTCAAACATTGCGTAAAGTAATTTCCAGTCATCCCAGAAATCATCGGTAATACGCCACATATTGGCCACCTGTTTATAAACTTCAGCTTTCTCCAAAAGAGCAGGTCCGGGAGAAAGGGAAAGGACCATATCTCTTCCGCATTCCTGCAGACTCTTTGAGAGCATAACCATCTCAGGCTCCTCGTGAGGAAGTTCCCTGCATATATCATCACACTTTATAAAATCAACGCCCCACGATGCGTAAAGCTTAAAGATAGAATCGTAATAAGCTCTTCCGATCTCATCGTCTTTAACACCGTACATATCGGGATTCCAATAGCAAATACTGTTAAATCTTGCGGCATCCCTTGCGGTCTTATCCGTACCGAGTACAGGCAGATTCTTATGAACCGCCTGACGGGGAATTCCTCTCATAATATGGATACCAAACTTAAGTCCAAGGGAATGTACATACTCTGCGAGGGGTGCAAACCCCTTTCCGCCTTCCGACGAAGGGAATCTTCCCGGCGCGGGGATAAGGCGTCCGTACTCATCCATACAAAGATCCGCGAAGGGCCTGTATTCATGTGATGTAGCTCCGGGCTCATACCACTGGATGTCGACTACAACGTACTCCCAACCGTACTCCTTAAGGTTTTCCGCCATAAACTGCGCATTCTGTCTTACTTCTTTTTCCGTAACTGCTGCTCCGTAGCAATCCCAGCTGTTCCAGCCCAAAGGGGCTACTGTCGGTTTATACATTTTTATTACCCTCCAAAATCCCGGCACCTATGCCATGACACAATAATCTAGGATAATAATAACAGCAACAAGGGGAAATTACAAATTATGATTTATTAATCAGAAGAAAAAAAGACCTTCGAACTTGTTTGAGTCTGATGCGCACGCAAAATAAAAAAATAGACAGTACCTTCAGGTACTGCCTATTTTTATTTCGCGTGCGCGAGAAGATTCGAACTCCCGACCTTCTGATCCGTAGTCAGACGCTCTATCCAGCTGAGCTACGCGCACATATAAGCAATCACAATCGCGTACTTTGCGATGTGATGAAAAGTTCGATGCCTTAACGAACTTTTCACACGAAGTGTTGCGCAGCTTATTGTGTACTTTACAATAAGCTGTTGCCTGTACAGCAACCCATCTTACTGTGTTCTTTACAATAAGCTGTTGCCCACACCATTCTTAACATCTTGCGGCAACAAAAAGCATTATATACTCATTCCTACCCCATGTCAAGCACTTCTTTTACAGTCTCTATAACTCTGTTTGCATCAAAGGGTTTTGTAAGGAAATCCTCAGCTCCGCGCTTAAGCGCCTCTACCATTTTTTCCCTCTGTCCGGCCGCTGTGATCATAATAACTTTTGCATTTTCATCGGCATGCCTAATAAGAGAAAGACATTCTATTCCGTCCATTCTCGGCATAGTTATATCCATTGTAACGAGATCGGGTTTGAGAGATTTGTACATCTGATAACCTTCCTCGCCGTTTTCCGCTTCCCCGATAATCGTAAACCCGTTATCCTCAAGCAGCTCTCTTAAAAGCTTTCTTGATGTTTTTGAATCATCAACAATAAGTATTCCGCTCACTGGTATTACCTCCGTATTAAATATCAAGTACTCCGATTGATATTCCCATCTTCGATTTGCCTGTCTTCAAGCGAACTCTGCAAATTTTAACTGCACTGAATTTTTTTAACTTATTACCGTAATCCGGGGGCTGTAACTCGCAAGCCGTTCCCCTCTCGCTCATCTCTTTTGCGTATGCGCCGCTGATATAATTAAGGAGCTCAGCCGCAGCATCCAAGGCATCCCGCTCGGAGATACCTTCAAAACGCTCTCCCGCGAAATTGGAAACTGCCTCCAGCAGTCCTCCGCTTTCCTCGTAGAGCGAACAAACAATTGTATTGTCAGATTCTATGATCTGCCATGCACCGGGGTTTGGCGAAAAATCTTCGACTATTCCGATATTCTCGATAGTCAGTTTTTCATCCATATAGGGACTGAGCATCATTATAGCTTTATCCGCGATAATGCTGTAGTCCTCCATGCCTCCCGGCATCAGGGATTTTTTAATCTCCATGTTAATGCTTCAAAGCTTCCTCCCTAAGCTTACAAGAAAAAGTTTTAATAGCGTCAATATCGAGAGCTGCGACCGCACCTCTTAATGCGTTTATGTCGTCCTCTCCGGACCATGGAAGTCTAAACTCGGATATCGCCTTAGCGGCGGGATCCATGCTGTCAACATCAAGAAACTCCGATGCATCCTCAAGCTTTTTAAGATGCGCCAAAAAATCTGCCTTATTAAATTCCGAGGCCTTTGCAAGTTTTTCCGCAAAAAGCGGTTTAAGCTTCTCCGAATAAGATCGCCAGTCGGTAAGGAATACATCATTTAACAAACCGATGGTTTTCGCGTCTTTTGCAATGGCCGCTCTTTCCAGCATAAAAGCCATACCCGCAAGGGGAATTATGCCGATAAGAGTCGCCGAGCTCTTCATGCTGTGTACAAGAACGCGGTACTCTGAAAGAGCGAATTCGTTCATTATCTTTCCATTGTATATTTCAAGCTTTTTATAGTACTCTTCGAGACGATCCGCATCTCTTTTTATCATCAGATAAAAGTTGTTTATAGTTTCTTTCAGAGTATCGATATCCGAGAAATGAATCTTTGCAAAATCCCAGTCAAGTCCCTCAATATCGTACTCATCGAATTTAGAATCGTCCTCGCCTTCTGAGGCCTCTGCGGCCCCCGTGGCGTACCCTTTAACAAGCTCCCCGGGGAGAAAATCAGCCAGGACCTGTTCAAGGAGAGCAGGCTTAACGGGCTTTTTTAAGAAACATGAAAAGCCTTCTTTATTGTATAATTCCTTAGCATCCGTATCCGGATTTGCCGAAAGGGCAATAACGGGGCTGCTCAGACAGGGGCCGCTCCCCTGTCTGATCCTTCTGAAGGTCTCTATGCCGTCCATACCGGGCATCAAATGGTCCATAAGGATGACGTCATACTTTTCGGTCTCAACCTTAGAGAGACATTCCTGTCCCGAAAAAGCCTCGAAGACCTCAATACCGGTCTTCTTAAGCAATGACTTCACCAGCTTGCAATTCATGCTGTTGTCATCCACGACAAGAACCTTTGCTCCCGGAGCGTACAGTCCGTCTCTTTTTTCGTCCTTTCCAGAATTATTCAATGGCAATTCTCCTATTATGAGGCATTCTCCAAAGAATCCTCAACCGGGCAGTTGTCTAGAAACTCTTCCAAAATAAACTCAAAAACTTCTTTATTTACCCCGTCGCCATCGTACATAAGATTTGTATGTCCGCTGCATTCGGGCTTTGAATACAAATAAAAACTTGTATTATCCCCTAAGATCTCGTCTTTATGGGAATAGATGGAGTACTGACCTACGGGAGCTGTTGTATCTTCCGCGCCCTGCAGAATAAGTACGGGTACGTCGCTGCCTGCTATAACCTTATCCGACTTAAGTCCCATCATCTTAGGGCCGAAAAGCATTGCCTGATAAGCCCACAGCGAAGGGTAGTTAAGGTTTGCGACCTTTCCCACATATTTAGCCGAGAAAGCGATGATAGCTTCCATCGCGCTGTTAAGTCCGGATATACTGATAACGCCCTTGATGTCCTTATCCTCATCAAGCACAGCCGTAACCGCATATCCTCCGCGGCTGTGTCCGAAAAGGTAAATATCCTCTCCGGGGTAATTTGCTCTTACATATTCAAGAACGGCCCTAAGGTCGTAAATCTCTTGTGAAAAGCCCTTGGGGGATTTTCCGCTTGAGCCTACACATCCCAAAGGATCAAAAGCAAATACGTCATATCCCGCGTCAAAAAAGAAATCTATTACAGGAATATAATCATCCGCACCGGCGTGAAGCCCGGGGGCTATGATCATCATACCCTTCTCATCCTCTGCATCATAGAAGTATGAATTCAGGGTCTCATCTTCCATGGCAACGGATATATTCTCCCTGCCGCTTAAAAGATCGGCATACTTTTCACTGCTCAGAGCCTCGGGCTCTTCTTTTCTGTCATACCTTGCAAATACAGAGTCGTAAATGATCTTTGTGGCGACAGAGTTTGAAATAAACAAAAACACAAGAACGATTACTACTATTCTCAGAACTTTCTTTTTTTTCATGGGAGTCTTTTTAAGCCTCCGAGATTCCAATTATAAGAATAAATAAAACAAATAATGAAGTCATAACGATTCCGACAATAAGTCCCGCCTTTGCGAGATTTCTTCCGGTGTTTGCTTTTGCGGAAAACATTCCGTATTTTCCATAGAAAGCATTAGCCTTGGAAAGACCGATGGCGCCGCAGATGATTCCCGCGATTGAGAAATAGAAAGACAGAGCGGTTGCTAAAGCGACAATACCAAGGGCAAGAATAGGAGTTGCGTCGTTGCTGGCAGCCACGTCCTGATTGACCCTGTCATTAAAGGAAGCTCTCTGGGGCTGAACATATGCCGGCTGAGGCTGCGCGTATACCGGCTGGGGCTGTGCATATGCAGGCTGAACTACAGGCTGAGCTGCGGGCTGAGCAGGCTGAGTAAAAGAACCGGTAACATTTGAAACTGCGTCGGCCGACGATGCAGCGGCAGCTACGGCTTCGGGCGCAGCCGCTTTAAGTCCCATAGACTCTACGCTTGTTCCGCAGGCCATGCAGAACTTATCTCCGGGATTAATTTCAGATCCACAAACAGTACATTTCATTTAAGGAAAACCCTCCACATATTCATTAGATATTATTACTAATTATTATATAATAAACTCTCTCTCGTTGCAAAAAAACTTTTCTTTTCATATAATAGGGATTGTTGACTTTATATTTTCGTATTTATTTTTTAAGAGGTGTAACATGATAAGTGCAAATAATGTGACCTACCGTGTAGGAAAAAAGGCCCTTTTTGAGGACGTAAACATTAAGTTTACCGAAGGTAACTGCTACGGCCTTATCGGAGCTAACGGAGCCGGAAAATCAACTTTCCTTAAGATTCTCTCCGGAGCCCTTGACACTACAAACGGTGAGATAGTAATAACCCCCGGCCAGAGACTTTCCGTACTCGAGCAGGACCATTTCAAATATGACTCATACGCGGTAATGGATACCGTTATCATGGGTAATGAACGTCTTTACCAGATCATGAAAGAAAAGGATGCCATCTACGCAAAGGAAGATTTCTCAGAGGAGGACGGTATAAGAGCCAGCGAGCTGGAGGCTGAATTCGCCGAGATGGACGGATGGGAAGCCGAAAGTAACGCTGCGATGCTCCTTAACGGACTTGGAATCGGTACGGAATTCCACTACAGTCAGATGGCTGACCTTGACGGTTCCTTAAAGGTAAAGGTACTCCTTGCGAAGGCGCTTTTCGGAAATCCCGATATTCTCCTTCTCGACGAGCCTACAAACCACCTTGACCTTGACGCTATCGCATGGCTCGAGGATTTCCTCATCGACTTTGACAATACGGTCATCGTTGTCAGCCACGACAGATATTTCTTAAACAAGGTCTGCACTCATATCGCAGACATCGACTACGGCAAGATTCAGCTCTACGCCGGAAACTACGACTTCTGGTATGAGTCCAGCCAGCTGATGATCCGTCAGATGAAGGAAGCAAACAAGAAAAAGGAAGAGCAGATCAAAGAGCTGCAGGAATTCATTTCCCGTTTCTCCGCAAATGCTTCAAAATCCAAGCAGGCTACTTCACGTAAGCGCGCCCTTGAAAAGATTCAGCTTGATGAGATGCGTCCTTCAAGCAGAAAGTACCCCTACATCGACTTCAGACCCGAGCGTGAGATCGGTAACGAAGTCCTTACCGTTGAGGGTATATCCAAGACTATCAACGGAGAAAAGGTACTCGACAATGTTTCATTCATTATGGGACATGATGACAAAATCGCATTCGTTGGCGGAAACGAGCTTGCAAAGACTACCCTTTTCCAGATCCTTGCCGGCGAGCTTGAGCCCGACGAAGGAAGCTATAAATGGGGCGTTACCACATCCCAGGCTTACTTCCCCAAGGACAATACAAAGGAATTCGACAACGACCTTACCATTACCGACTGGCTTACAGGCTACTCTCCCGTTAAGGATGTTACTTATGTCCGCGGATATCTCGGACGTATGCTCTTCCCCGGTGAGGACGGCGTAAAGAAAGTAAAGATCCTCTCCGGAGGTGAAAAGGTTCGCTGTCTGCTTTCCAAGATGATGATCCAGGGTGCAAACTGCCTCATCTTCGATGAGCCCACAAACCACCTTGACATGGAATCCATCACAGCCCTCAACAACGGACTTATCAAGTTCCCCGGAGTTGCTCTTTTCTCCTGCCATGACCATCAGTTTGTTCAGACAACCGCAAACCGTATCATCGAGATCCTTCCGGACGGTTCAATCATCGACAAGATCACAAGCTACGATGATTACCTTGCAAACGACGAGATGGCAAGAAAGCGTACTGTATTTACCGCAAATAACGAGGATGACGAAAACTGATCCTCTTTGAAAGAAGAAAGCGTAAATGATA
Source organism: Lachnospiraceae bacterium (assembly GCA_017401005.1). Taxonomy (GTDB): domain Bacteria; phylum Bacillota; class Clostridia; order Lachnospirales; family Lachnospiraceae; genus AC2028. Next base: position 11,302 of record JAFPRD010000012.1, on the reverse strand, counting down.
GATCTTCACAACCACTCAACAAAATCAGACGGTACTTTAACGCCAAAAGAGCTGGTGGACAATGCGATCAAAACCGGCCTTAGTGCTTTTGCGCTTACAGACCATGATACCGTTGACGGTTTAGAGGAAGCCATCGGTTACGCCAACGATCTAAAAAACGGAGTCTGCCCTGTTCCCGAGCATCTGCTAAGAGGGAGGGGGGCTCCTTTACTTATTCCCGAGGTTATCCCCGGTATCGAATTCTCAACAGAATGGGAAGGAACCGACATCCACGTTGTCGGCCTGTTTATCGACTACAAGAATCCCGAGTTTGTCGGAAAGCTCTCAGGCTTTATTAAGTCCAGAGACGGCCGTAACGAAAAGATGGCTGAAAAGCTCGCTTCCCTCGGAATCGGTATAACCTACGAGGGAATGCTTTCCATGTTTCCGGACTGTGTCTTAACAAGAGCTCATTTTGCAAGATATCTTCTCGAATACGGCTATGTCAAAAGTTCAAAGGAGGCCTTCGAAAGATACTTGGGGCACGGATGTCCCGGATATGTTCCGAGAGAAAAAGTCACCCCCACCCAGGCGGTAGAGATGACTCTTATTGCGGGCGGAATTCCTATCCTCGCCCATCCCCTTATCTATAATCTGTCAAACGAAAAACTCCGCGCTCTGATCCTCGAGATGAAGCAGGCGGGGCTTGTCGGAATTGAGGCGCTATACTGCACCCACACTCCCGCCGACGAAAGATACGTAAGGGAGCTTGCCAAAACCTACGATCTTTTAATAAGCGGCGGCAGTGATTTCCATGGAGAAAACAAGCCGGGGCTCTATATGGGCTCCGGCTATGGTAAGTTATATATTCCTGACGACGTTCTTACATGTCTTAAAAAACATCATTTCGGATGATCTATTTTGTTTTCCTGCTTTTAATGTAAAGAGCGCTTCCACCTGCGATCAAAACAGTAGCGGCGCTTATTAAGAAAAGTCCGTTATAGCTTCTTCCGGTCTTGGGAACCTTGTCAAGAGCGGCTCCTGAATTAGAAGATTCTGAATTTGCAGATCCGCTGTTTGCGGCAGGTGCTGCGCCTGCAAGAGTGTAATTTGCAGGATCTGTCTTAAGGAAGTTGTCATCTCCGATGGAGAAGGTTCCGGCTGCAAAGTTTGAAGCCATAACCTGATTCCACTTATCGGGAGCGATAAGTACATTGGCGCTTCCTACAGTTCCCGTAATACCTATGCCCACAACGCTTCCTTCTTTGTAGGCAACGTTTACATTCTTGACATTTCCGTTAATCTGGTTAACGGCGCCGTAGTTTGCATTAAGAGTATCAACGTCTCCGTTGAAGATAAGAGTATTTCCGCCGGTTGTTGCGTAAACCGTACCTGCTCCGGGAGCCGTTACGTTAGCTACAGCTCCGCCGATAACGGCAAGCTCTCCGACTCTTGCGGGAAGATTAAGCATAAGGATTCCGCTCGAGGAGCTCTGTCCGTCGATAACAACAACATCGCCCTCAGCAAAATGCGACTCAATAAAATCCTTGCTGTACCAGGTCTTTCCGCCGTCATCGCTTGTATACCAGTCGCTGCCATCCCAGGTAACCTTATAATTTGTAGCAGCCTTAGCGTTCATGGGGACTGAAAGCGCGCCGAGGATAAGTGCTGCCCCAAGCACAGATCCTATGATCCCAAATAGTTTTTTCATTGTTTTCCCTCCATTTTATCTATTCAAACGGTTCATAAAAACCGCCGGGTTCGATTTCCTTTGCCACCACAACGAACCTTCCGTTTTCCGTGTGGTAAGCGCATGTTGAAAGGGTAATGAATCTGTCGCCGTACTTCGCAGTAACCCCGGTATCGTAAACAGACATTTCCTTTACATTTTCATAAAAATCGTCAAACTCTTCCTGCGTCGCAGCATTAAAGAATTTGTAAAACTTAAAGCAATCATCCGTAGCGTAAAAAACCTTTGAACGAAAGACCGCCATAACTTCGTAAATATGCTCACAGTCTTTTCCGTACAGATATATAAGCCTGTGTCCCTCTAAGTAATCTTCTTTTTCATACTTAAGAAGGGTTCCGAACATAGACCCGTCCTTCATGTTATGCCCGTGTATTATAAGGTTTGTCGTAAGAGGATCCATACAGGAATCCGTATCAAGAAGCAGACACCCCGCCGCGCTGCTCTTTTTGTTAAAATCCCTCTTTAAGTAGTACTCTTCATCATCGGGAGTCCACATAACGGGATAATCGATAGGCGTATCCGGAACAACTATCCAAGCCGCCATATCGGGATTTTCAAGGAAATAATCCTTGTAGGGATTCTCGGTAAGTACGATTTCCGGCTCCTCTTCCGCTTTTACTTCCTCACCCGGCTCACCCCCAGCATCTTTTTCGGATTCACCGGTGCTGTCCTCTGAAGGATTTTCCGCTTCGGATAACTCACCGCCGGTTACTTCGGCATTTTCATTTTCGCCTTCAGTTTCCGTAAGTGAGCTTTCCTTTTCAGGTTCGGAACTATCCGGGATAACGGCTCCGCTTTTAACTTTTCCGTGGTTTTCAAAGTAGGTAAAGGCGGCTCCTCCCGCAAGAAGGATCAGACCTGCCGAAATAAGTACGATTGCAATTATTTTAAGTCTTTTGCTCTTATCCATAAATCTCTTGTCTCACAGAAAAACTATAACACATTTTTTATATAGTTTCCTGTTTTTAAAGATTTTTTAATAACTGATAAAGATGACCGATGGGTAGTCCGACTACATTGTTATAATCCCCCTCGATACCTTTTATGTATCTTGCGCAAAATCCCTGGATGCCGTAAGCTCCCGCTTTATCCATCGGATCGCAGGTTTCCACATATTCATTAATTTCTGAAAGACTCATCTCGTAAAAAGTAACCTTTGTCTCTTCATGAAAAGTATTCACCTTTAAACAAGCCCCGGTATCACCGTTTTCGCTTACGTTAAGAGCGTCTTTATCTTTTTTTATTACAGTGACGCCCGTGTAAACTTCATGGGTATTTCCGCTTAAGCTTTCCAGCATTCTTACCGCATCGGCTTTTCCGGAGGGTTTTCCAAGAATCTTACCCCCGAAGGAAACAACGGTATCCGCTCCTATGACGATAAAATCCGTTTTTCCTTCCTCCAAAAGTTCCTCGGTGACGGCAAAAGCCTTTCTTTTCGACAGCTCCTCCACATAAAGCGCCGGGTCTTCCAATCCTACATTTTCGTCAGCCCCGCTGACTCTTACCTCATAATCAATTCCTATCTGCGTAAGGAGTTCCTTTCTCCTCGGCGATGCAGATGCCAAATAGATTTCCATAGTTTCTCCAATTCCGTATTAATTTAGATCTTCTTCCGGTATTCCCGAACTCATAACCGGAGTAAACCTTCTTCCGCTTCCCTCGGGGGCTTTGAAGGACTTCTCGTATTTCTCACATGCCTCCGTGACAAAGATCTCCTGTGAGTTTACAGCCTTCTTTCCTCTTCTGTCCGGCTTTAAATACTGACAGCTGTTGGGCTGTAAGTTAGATGCGAAGATATTATCCTTCATCTCAACATCAAGGATGTGCAAAAGCTGCGCCTGAAGATTCTTATCCTTTATCGGGAAAACGATCTCCACGCGTCTTTCGAGATTTCTCGGCATCCAGTCTGCGCTTCCGCAATATACCTCGCTCTTTCCGCCGTTTTCAAAGTAGAAGATTCTGCTGTGTTCAAGGAATGTTCCTACGATTGAACGGACGGTGATATTCTCGCTGACTCCCGGTATTCCTACCTTAAGGGAGCAGATTCCCCTTACTATAAGATCGATCTTAACTCCGGCAGAGCTTGCCGCGTAAAGAGCAGCTATTATATCGGGATCGCAAAGCGAATTCATCTTTGCCATAATGTGAGCCTTCTTTCCGGCTCTGGCATTTTTCGCTTCACGGCTTATAAGCTCCAGGAATCTGTCCTTAAGCCATATCGGTGCAAGGATAAGGTCGTTCCATCCCTCCGGCTCCGAATATCCCGAGAGCATATTAAATACGGCGGTAGCATCCTCGCCCACTTTTTCATCGCATGTAAAAAGACCGATATCCGTGTAGAGCTTGGCTGTAGCGTCGTTATAGTTTCCCGTACCGAGGTGGACGTATCTGCGGATTCCCGTATCCTCTTTTCGAACCACAAGGGTAATCTTACTGTGGGTCTTTAGGCCTACAAGTCCGTAAATTACGTGGACTCCGGCTTTCTCAAGCTGTTTTGCCCACTCTATATTGTTTTCCTCGTCAAACCTCGCCTTGAGTTCTACAAGAACCGTAACCTGCTTATCGTTGTACGCAGCCTGTTCAAGTGCCGCGATTATCGGCGAATTACCGCTTACTCTGTAGAGCGTCTGCTTGATTGCAAGCACCTTAGGGTCGGTAGCCGCCTGCCTTATAAAGTCGACCACGGGCATAAAGCTCTGGTAAGGATGGTGAAGCATTATATCCCCTTTTCTTATCTTTGAGAAGATGCTTCCCGGAGTCTCGAATTCCGGAGCGGGGGCGGGATTATGCTTCTTGTCCCTGAATTCATTGTAGCCTGAAAGGCCATATATCTTCATACAAAGGGTAAGGTCTAAAGGTCCGTCTATCTTAAAGACGGCGTTGTCCTCGATCTTTAGCTCCTTTTTAAGAAACTTAAGAAGCCTTTTGTCGATACCATCCTCAACTTCAAGCCTGATTGCCTCGCCGCGCTGTCTTTTCTTGACCTGTTTTTCTATTTCTTTAAGTAGGTCCTCCGCCCCGTCCTCCTGGATGGTAAAATCCCCATTTCTCGTAATCCTGTAGGGATAAGCGCAGATAATATCGTAATGCAAAAAAAGCTTCGAGATATTTCTCTCTATAACCTCCTCCAAAAGGATTATCCTTTGCTTTTTACTCCTTCCGGGTAAAAGTACAAGTCTGTCAAGTACGGCAGGAACCTGAACCGTGGCAAACTCAAGGTCATCCGCAAGTCCCTTTTTGCGGACAACGGCTCCTAAGTTTAATGTCTTGTTACGTATAAGCGGAAAAGGTCTTGAGAGGTCTACCGCCATAGGGGTAAGAACGGGATAAACCGTCTCCTTAAAGTATCTGTCCACAAAGCTCTGCTCCGAGGGGGTAAGATCCTCGTGGTGGCTGATGAGCTCGATTCCCGCCTTTTCGCGAAGAGCGGGGAGCAGGGATCTGTTAAACGCGCTGTACTGCTCTTTGGAAAGGAGCTGAATCTCTTCCAAAAGCGCTTCTAACTGCTTCTTGGGCTTCATACCCGCGATATCCTTTTTGTCATAGTCGGCATGTATCATATCGATAAGTGACGCGACCCTGACCATAAAAAACTCGTCAAGGTTTGACGATACGATACTCATAAACTTAAGCCTCTCAAAAAGGGGCTGCCTCTTGTTTTTCGCCTCGTTAAGAACTCTGTGATCGAACTGTACCCAGCTGATCTCTCGGTTTACATAATATTTTGGATCGTGAAAATCTATTTTCATACGCCTTACACCTCTCCCATAATTTTCTCTTCAGGCAGGTATTTATGAAGCTTGTCGTTCAGTTTCTTAATCTCTATAGGCTTTGAAAGATAATCGTCAAAGCCGGCGTTTAAATAAAACTCTTTTGCGCCGAGGGCGGCGTTGGCAGTAAGCGCGATCACCGCAGTTTTCTCTCCCAAAAGGTTCTCCTCCCTCATCTTTTTAAGGGTTTCAAGTCCGTCCATAACAGGCATCATATGATCAAGGAAAATAATGTCATATTTTGTCTTTCTGACGGCTTCGATACACTCGTTTCCGGAATGTGCAAGCTCGGGTCTTATCCCGAAAAATTTAAACAGACCTGCTGCCACCCGGATATTCATATCATTGTCGTCCACAACAAGAACTCTTGCCCCCACCGTCACAAGTAATCTTTCCTCATCCGTCTCTTTATGAAGCGCAGATACCCTCTCCGAGTAATTGCCCAAGGGGGTCTCGTCCGAAATCTGCTGTTTTAAGATGAATGAAAATCTGGAGCCTATTCCGTAGACGCTGTCAACCCTAAGGGAAGACCCCATCATCTCTAGGAGCCTTGCAACGATATTCATTCCGAGTCCCGTTCCCTCTATATTTCTGTTGCGCTTTTCATCAAGTCTTCTGAAAGAATCAAAAAGCTTTGCCATATCTTCTTTTTTGATTCCGATACCGGTATCTTTTACGACGAACTCTATATCACATTCGTTTCCGATCTGGCCGACTTTATTTATATAGAGCGAAACGCTTCCCTTTTCCGTATACTTGACCGCATTGGTCAAAAGATTCATAAGGATCTGTGTTATTCTGACGTCATCGCCTATAAGCTCGCAAGGAAGATCTTCATCAATCTCTATATCAAGATCGAGACCTTTGTTTTTCGCTCTCTCGGAAATTGAATTGATCAGATTGTTTACAAGAGCGGCTGTCTCATATTTTGCAGGGATGATCTCCATCTTTCCGTCCTCGATCTTGGAAAAATCAAGGATGCTGTTTATAAGGGACAAAAGGGTATGACCCGAAGACTTGATATTTGAAGCATACTCTTTTACCGCTTCGTCCCCGCTTTCTCTTAATATCATCTCGTTCATTCCGAGGACCGCGTTTATAGGCGTCCGGATCTCATGGGACATCTGTGCGAGGAATCTGCTCTTTGCGTTGTCTGCAGCGATAGCCGCATCCGCAGCCTCCTGAATCTTTTTCTTTGCCTCTTCCTCTCGTCTTATAAGGCCTGTAAACTGCCTGTAGACAAGGATGATCGCCGATAAAAAGCAGACAAGGATTATCAGGCTGTAAACTATCATCCTTCCGTAAACTTTTGAAAAGTTTCTCACAACATAGATCGAGAAATTACTCGTTCCGTCCCTGCTTGCCATAAGGATCTTTAGCGTGTCATCGTAATCCCTGAAAGCAATGGAGCTTTTTCCGTCGATCAAAAGCTCTCCGTAAGGTAGTCCCGAGACACTCTTTATATTTTCCTCAGACATCTGGTATCTTCCGAAAGGATGGTTTATGATCTCGCCCTGCGCATCGACAAGGAAAGCGTATCCAGCGTCGGAATAGCTGTCACCGAGAATATCTATAAGCTTATCCATATAGAAATCGATACCGAAATTACCGATAAAGTTGCCTTCCGCATCATAAACCCGCTCCGAGAAAGTAAGGCAGTAGAGCCCTGTCTGTTCATCATAATACGGTGCGGATATATTCCACCCGGTCTCCGAAGCCATAGTATCTTTATACCATTCTCTCTCCTCAACCTTCCAGTCTTCATCCGGCTCCCAGCCGTTGTTCATATAAACCGTGTGCTCAAGTTCCGGATTTGTAAGATATGAAACTGAAATCTCCGGGTACTGCGTCGTAATATCATCAAGTACCTTTATGGCATAATCATAATTGTCCAAAATCGACGGGTTGCTTGAAATAAAGCTGCAAAACATATCAAGGATGCCCTTTTGAGTGTTTAGCCATTCTGCGAGCTTATACTCATACTCCGCAACATAGTTTTGCATTTGCAGCTTTCCCCATTTATAGGAAGCCGTTGTGATGATATAAAGGCTGATCACCATAACAAAGGAAAGGAATATCGCAGCCCAAGTACGGATCCGTCTGTTTACGTCCGTTCCCCATGCCTTTTTCTTTTTATTGTCATCCGTTTTCTTTTCAGTATTGTTTATGGCGTTATAGTCTGCCATCCGGGACGTTTCTGCAAGAAGCTCCTCAGCGGCAGATTTTATACGTGAAAAATCAGCTCCGGTGTCATCGCTCACCCTTACATGGTCGCTGTCGGAAAGCTCGGAAATCTTTTTTGCCTCATCAGATACCCGCTTAATAAATCTGTTGTAAAAGCTCTCCATATTTTCAAGGTTTCGCTCGGCATTTTTTCGTCCCCTTACCGAGAAAAGATAAAGTCCGAAGATTACCCCGAAAAATATAAGAGTCATTATAAAAATCAGCACAAGCTGCAAGTAGGACTGTCTGTACAGCTCTCTGTCACTTTCGCTCTCTATCAGAAACCATCCGGAACCCGACTGGGTCGCGAAAAGATTATCCCTGAATACTCCGGATCGTATTCTGGCGGTCTGCACTTCCTTGCTCTTTTTTGTAAGCGCAAAGATTCCTTCATATTCCGGATGTACATCCACAAGGCGCTTCCCGATCATATCTTCATCGGTACATCCCGCTATTATACCGTCCGATGTAACGATTACGGCGTTTTTTACGCCTTCATTGTAAAGGGCCGAGATATGCGTCTGAATCTCATCCATCGTGTAGTCCACAGCAAGGACAGTATCTTCGTCAGGAAGCATTACCGATACCGTAAAACAGATATTTCCAGTTACGGCGTCCACGTATGGCTGGCTGATATAGGTCTTTCCCGGGTTTTTAGCGGCTCCCACGTACCAGTTTCTCTTTAAAGGATCAAAGCCCACCCTGTTTGTGAGTCCCGGAAGTATATCCCATCCCGTACCGGCAATGTAAACATTTATAAGGCTTCCCATTTCTTCATGAAGAGCTTCTTTTTTTTCGTAAATAAAGAACTTTAAGCTGCCCTTGTCATCCACAAGGGGATATGCCTCAAGGGCGAGTTCCACCGTAAGCCTCTCCGCGTCGTTTATGGTACTTTCAAGCTCGCCCGAGATGCTCTTAAGTTTATATAGGCCCGACAGCCTTGTCTGCTGCGATGTGATGCTGAATATGATCAGCATATCCAGGACTGTTATGACGATCATTACGGCGGTTATAGCGGCTGCTATGACCATCGCTTTACGGCTCTTTTTCTGCAATGTTACGCCTCCGATGGTAGGGTGGTTGTCCTTTATATTCAGGTAGACATGTGTGCGCCAAGTAGATAATCAATAAACTGGGTTGCGGTCCTTCCGGACAAGCCGCCGTGGGTAAGCTCCCATTTTCCGGCTTCCGCCAAAAGATCCTCCTCCGGTAAAAGAATACCGTTCCTTGCGGCAAGAGCCTTGACGATCTCTGCGAACTGCTTTTTATCCGGAGATCCGAAATAGATCGTTACGCCGAAGCGGTATGCCAAAGAAAGCTTCTCCTGAATCGTATCTGTGTTATGAAGATCCGCTCTTACCTCTTCGTTGTCGATATTTGTCTCTTTTATAAGATGTCTTCTGTTTGAAGTGGCGTAAATAAGAACATTGGCCGGCCTTTTTTCCAGTCCGCCTTCTATTATTGCCTTGAGATATTTATACTCTATCTCAAAATCCTCAAAACTTAAGTCATCCATATAGATGATGAATTTATAATTTCTTTTTTTAATCTGGGCTATTACTTCGTTTAGATCCTGGAATTGATGTTTATAGATTTCAATTATTCGAAGGCCCCTCTCATAATACTCATTGGCAATCGCTTTGATACAGGAGGATTTTCCCGTGCCGGCGTCCCCGTAGAGCAGACAGTTATTTGCTTTAAGTCCCATAACAAAGGACTCTGTATTGTTTCTAAGCTTTTTCTTGGCGCTCTCGTACCCCACAAGGTCGTCGAGCTTAACATGTGCAATATTAAGGATGGGGACAATGTGAACCCCGTCCTCGTCGTGGGTAACTCTGAAGGATTTGTGGAGACCGAATTTTCCTACACCGTAATCCTTATAAAACTTTGTAAGGACTTCTTTCATTTCCAGGGCATCTTTTGCCTTTCCGAGCAGGGCGGCAAGCTCGCAGATACGCCCGCAGATTCTGGTATTGTAGACCTTGCTCTCTCTCGTAGATGCCTCGTAATCAAATATCAGGTCAAAGTCCGGGACATCAAGCCTCTCCATAACAGGCTTTAGGTCAAAGACAAAGAACTCCCTGAAAATCTCTATATCGTGGAGCGCCGCGCGGTTTATGGTTCCCGTGATCTCGCCTTTAACCTCGCATCCGCAGCTGTAGCTGTTTTCGTTGTTTACAAGAAGATTCGCGAGGTAGGTATGCCACAGATTTCCATGAAAACCGTAATTGCCGGCCTCCTCAACAAGCCCGTGGAGACACTCATACATGAGATTCTTAAGGTCAGATATTTCAAGAGACGGATTGTCGTAATTGCTCATAAGATACGACATCTTTTCAAGCAGCTCTCCGTCCTCAAAATCGCGATATACAATAAGCTCTTTTTCTCTCATACGATCCGCCTCATTTACAAAGATTTAAACTAATAGTTTCCGAGTATACGCATATTAAGCGCTTCTTCTCTAAGGCCTCGCAGGGCATTTTTTACCGATTCGTCCGACAAATTTCCCTCGAAGTCAATGAAGAATCTATACTCCCAGGCTCTCTCTCTGATAGGTCTGCTTTCGATCTTCGTAAGGTTTAAATTGTTGTATATAAAATGACTGAGCATATGGTACAAAGAACCGCTCTCGTGGGGAATTTCAAAGCAGATACTTATCTTTTTTGCATCTTCCTTGAAAACCTTTTGATTGGTTACGATGATGAACCTCGTCGAATTGTCTTCATTGTCGTTAACGCCCTTTTTAAGAACTTCAAGTCCGTAAAGCTTTGCGGCATATTCGCTTGCGATAGCAGCTTGGGACTTGTCGGCGTCCTCGGATACCTTCTTTGCCGCAAAGGCGTTGTTTTTCATACTTATCTGCTGCCATCCGCGGTCGCTTAAAAAATGAGAGGACTGCATAAGGGACTGGGGATGGGAATAAACCGATTTGATATCGGAAATATCGGCTCCCGGGACTCCAAGGAGGCAATGCTCTATTTTTATTATCTGCTCCCCGACTATATAATCCTCAAACTCCACCAAAAGCTCATATATCTCGTTTACGGTTCCCGCCGTGGAATTCTCGATGGGGAGGAGGGCAAAATCCGCGCTTCCCTCGTCAAGACTTCTGAAGGCGTCCCTGAAAGAATCTACATGAAACGAAGCTATCTCGTCTCCGAAGTAGGTATTCATCGCAATCTGCGAATAAGCTCCCTGTGCCCCCTGGAAGACAACTCTCGCTTTTTGGGTTCCGAGGGATTTAACCCCGATAAAGGGGAGCTTACCTACCGCGCCGCTGGCAGTCAGCATGCGGTACTGGAGCTTTCTGCTCATAGACATCAGCTGTTCAAAAAGTGCCTTGATCCCTGTCTTGTTGAAATCTCCTTCGACAAGGGAAGCCACCTTTTCGAGCTTTTCCGCCTCGCGCTGCCTGTCATATACCTGCTTACCGGTTTCTATCTTGTACTGTGCAACCTGTGCGCAAAGATCCATGCGCTTTTCGTACAGTTTTACTATTTCGGAATCAACACTGTCCAATTGGTTTCTTAAATCGAGTAAATCCATCTTGTCAAACCCTCGTAGAATAAGTTTTTCTATC
>JAFPRD010000117.1:0-41544 GCA_017401005.1 Lachnospiraceae bacterium | reverse complement strand
CATAGATAGTTGCATTATACCAAAAAAATAATCAAATGAAAAGCAAAACTTCCTATTGCAAGCTAAGCCCTCAAAGATGTATAATCTATCACATGCAGACACTATATACTCAATTAAAAGTCAATAACGAATATGAGCTTTGTGAGGTTCCCGACGAGGAAGCCAAAGCCGCAATAGAGAAAGCCCTTTTGGAGAACCGCATCTCCTACTTTATCAAGTGGCCGAAATCATCTTTCTTCTCTCGCAAAAAGAATCTGTGCACAATATGCGTTAACGAATCGGTTATAGAGGAGGCCGAAGGCATAATCACAGCGCTTTGCGAAGAACTCGGATTTCAGGTTCGCTTTCTCATCAAACACTCCTCTGCAGGAGACGACCTTTTTTAGATTATCGTTTATATAAAAATTTAACCGCACCGGATTAATTCCGATGCGGTTTTTTGTTAGCGTTTATTTATTGTTTTGCTTATTATTTTTTTTTGTTTTGCATTTTACCTCTTTTGGGTTCAAGCCTGAAACTATTTTAAGACTGCGATCGCCCCGGCAGGAAGATTAAGCTTACCGTTATCAAGCTCTGCCCCTTCCCATGGATGCAAAGTTAGCGTGTCTGCAATTGAAAGTCCGGCGGGTACACTTACCTCTCCGCTTTCATCTGCAGTGTTAAAAGCTACGTATATCTTGCTTCCGTTATATTCCTTGCATATAAGCGCGGTGGTGTCGGTGAGATCCGCTTCGTCAAAGGAAACCGTTCCTCTTGCAAGCTCCGGGAACTCATTTCTGAAATTCACTGCTCTTCTGTAGTAGTTTAAAATGGAATCCGGATCCGCGGCCTGTTTATCGCAAGCCTCAAAATTTGACTTAACGGATTTTTCCCCGTTCACAGGGCCGTCAGTCTTTCCCGTCTCGTCCTCGTTTGACCAGATAAAGGGAAGCCTCTTGTTTTCGTCGGAGCTTCCGGAGCTCTTCATTCCGATCTCTTCGCCGTAATAAACAAATGTAGAACCCTGCATGGTCATCATAAGTCCGCAGGCTTTCTTCATATCATCAGCGTCGTTTTTAAGGGCATTGGCCACTCTCGACTGGTCGTGGTTTGTGATAAATACAGCGTCAATGTAGTCAGGATTCTTTGAGCCAAAGTCTTCCTGGTATCTGCCCATAGCCTTTGCAAAGCTGCTCGCCTTTGAGATTCCTCCAGCAGTCTTTATCAGTCTTCCGGAGCTGTCTCCCGAGTCAAAATTAAAGAAGCTGGGGGTCATGCTCTCGTAGTAATTTGCTACAGTCACTTCATCAAGCCAGACTTCAGATACCATGTAGAAATCGGGATTCACTGCCTTACATGTCTCGTAGAGATGAGTCAGGACGTCTTTGTTGTACTGGGTATCGCCTTCTTTAAAATGAGCCGCAGCGTCAACTCTGAAGCCGTCGGTTCCAAGCTCTGCCCAAAACTTTGCGGCTTCATCGATTTCTTTTACAAGGGCAGGATTGTCAAAGTTAAGATCGGGCTGGGTATAGTTAAATACGCCTTCATAGTACCAATCGTCAGTGCCTTCCACCTTGCAATATCCCGTTGTCCATTCTCTGCTGAAGTGGTAGTAATCAACATACGGGCAAACCGAAACGTCGGGCTCTTCCCCTTCGCCCAGTGTTCTTAAATACTCGCAAGCCTCCTTAAACCAAGGATGCTCCGAAGATGAATGATTGATAACAAAGTCAATGACGATGCTTATATCTCTGTCATGAGCCTCTTTTAAAAGGTTTTCAAAGTCCTCGTTTGTTCCGTAGGCCGGATCGATTGAATAATAATCCGTTGTGTCGTACTTATGATAAGAAGGGGAGCTCATAACCGGCATGAGCCAAATGCCGTTAAAGCCCATCTCTTTGATATAATCGAGCTTCTCTGTGACGCCGTTTATATCGCCGATTCCGTCTCCGTCGCTGTCATAAAATGACAGCACAAAGATCTCATAAAAGTTCCTGTAATTATCATCCTGCGGCGCGTAGATCTCACCGATGTCGAGAAAGCCCATGTCGTCAAGGCTGTACTCGTAGTCCGCGGGGATCTCGACCTCTTTTTTCTCGTCGTCTTCTTTACGTTTTCCGGCGGAAAGAAGTGGATCTGAATAGTCGATCTCCGGCTTTTCGGAAAGCCCCGCTTCCTGCCCGGCAGTTTCTCCTGCTTCGCCCGAAGCCCCGCCTGCTGCGCCGATCGATCCTCCGCCTGCATTTGATCCTGAACATCCGCTAAGCAAAATGGCCGTGACAGATGTCACGGTCATTAATGCGGTTAACTTTTTAAGAATATTTTTCTTCATAATTTTTAACCTGAATATTGAAAATTAAGTCTAAATGATCAGCCCTTTACAGCTCCTCCGGTGATGCCTTCCACATAGAACTTCTGCATGATTACAAACAGAATTGAAATAGGAATTGCTACCACAATACCGCCGGCGCAGAATACTGAGAAGTACTGGCCGATAAGGGACTTCTGCAAGATGTTGTAAAGTCCGATAGCAACGGTCCAATCTGAAGGATCCTTTGATCTTATAAGGAGCTTTGCCATAACGAAATCCATCCAAGGAGCAAGGAAGGAATTGATTACGGTGTAAACGATCATGGGTCTTGAAAGAGGAATTACGATTCTTGTAAATACGGTTAATTCCGAAGCACCCTCGATCTTTGCGGACTCTCTTAAGGAAGCAGGGATTGTGTCGAAGAATCCCTTACATATAAGGAATCCCAGTCCCGAACCTGCCGAGTAAACAATGATAAGTCCTGCGAGTGAATCCGTAAGATTAAACATCTTAAGGATGAAGTAGATCGCGATCATCGAAAGAACACCGGGGAACATTCCAAGTATAATGGAAAAACTCATCAGTCTCTTTCTTGAAGGGAATCTCATGCAGCTGAATGCATAAGAAACCATGAGTACGAAAGCGCTGGATATGATACAGCTGAAAATACCGATTATCAAAGAGTTTCTAAACCATGCCGGGAAGTTTGCAACTGTGTCCGGATGGAACAAGAGCTTTGAATAGTTGGCAAGTGTCCAGTGCTCGGGGAAGAAACGTGTTGTTCTTACACCGGGGTCTGTTGAAAAGCTTGTTACAAACAGCCAAACAATGGGGATAAGCCAAATGCCGGCCATTATAGCAAGGAAAAGGTGTCTGAATATGCTTGATATAATTCTCTTTGCTTTCATTACTGGAACACCTCCTCTTTATCGCCCTTGATCATTCTGGAGTATGTAACCAATGTCAATGTTGCGCAAATTATAAATACCACTATACCGATAACCGAAGCCATGTAGTACTGCTTTAGCTGTGACTCGGATGTGATCTTAAAGAGCCATGTAATAAGCAGGTCAACGTCTTTTGCGTTTGCCGCAGCAAGTGAAGCATCCGTTGTTACGTAGTCTCCTGTAAGGAGATATATAACGTTGAAGTTGTTGATGTTTCCGATAAAGCTTGTTATAAGTGAAGGTCCCGTGATAAAGAGCATGTACGGCATTGTGATCTTCCAGAAAATCTGGAATTTGTTTGCTCCGTCGATCCTTGCACTTTCAAGCTGATCGGAAGGGATATTCATAAGAATACCCGTTGCAATAAGCATCTGGTAAGGAATACCGACCCAGATGTTGATGAGGATGATCATTACATGTGTAAGTCCGCTTTGAGTCATGAAAGGAACATAGCTTGTATTGATCCAGCCCCACTCAAGGAGTTTACTGATAACGCCCATTCTTGTAAGGATGCCGTTTACAATACCATAGTTGCCGAACATCTTGCTGATAAGAAGCAAGGTTACAAACTGAGGGATTGCAATGGTAACAACAAAAAGTGAACGCCACATCTTCTTAAGCTTGGTGTCCTGATGGTTAATAAGCATGGCAAGAAGGATACCGCCGATGTAAGTTGTTACTGTTGCGAGAGCCGCCCAGATAAGAGTCCAAACAAGAACCTTTCCGAAGGCATATGCAAATGTACTTCCCTGTCTGTTTGAGAACAGTGTAATAAAGTTCTTCCATCCAACCCAGGTAAAGAGAACGCTGGGAGGCTGATGTGCCGCATCGTAGTTGGTAAATGCGATACATACCATGAAAATGATAGGCATGATGCACATGAAGATTACACCGATAGAAGGCAGTGTAAGAAGTGTGATGTGGAACTTGTCGTTTATAAGATCTCTTAAATCTTCGGCAAAGTTGTTGATGTGCTTTCCGTTCTTCTTAAGCTGCTGTGTTTTATATACTGCCTTAATATTTGCGATGTATATCAAAATGAACGCAAGTATAACTGCAATTCCCACAACTCCAAAAAGGAGGATAAGAAGTGAATTGTCATACTCATTCACTGTTTTAGTCATAGTTAAGGGGTCAAATACCTCTTCTCTCTGAACAGTTCCGAGGGTATTTAACTTTGTTATGTAGGGCCATGTAATATTTGCTGTAAACAGTGCAAAGCCGGCCTCGAGTAACGTAACAAGGATTCCCTTGATAATCTGCCCGCGTCCGATATAACCGATGCCCATTATGATAAGACTTAGCTTAACCCAAATATCGCCTTTTGAGACTGCAGTTCCAAAGTCTGCAAAATACTTCCCCAATGCTTTAAAAAATTGCTTCATAGTATTTGCACCTTATATATTTTCTAAAGAGAGCCCACATACCCGAAGATATATGGGCTCATTAGTTTAATGATTAAAGATTATTCTGCTGCTGCAGTGATACCTGCTACTGCTTCGTCAAGAGCTGCCTGAACATCATCGGTTCCGGTATAAAGAGCCTGTCCAAGAGTTCCTGCGGGAGTCCAGTAGTTTCCGCCTACTCTCTGAAGATCAGCAAATGCTGACTGAGCACCAAGTGCTGAAAGAGCGGGTGAAGAAATCTGAGCTGCTGCATTGATGTTTGCAGGACCCTCACCGGTAGCCTCACCAACCTTAAGCTGAGCTGCCTCGTTGGTGATGAACTCTGCAAGGAGCATTGACCAGCCGACATTCTTGCTGTATGCGTTAACACCAACAAGCTTGTATCCTGCGAATGAACCCTGCTGAGTAGCGGTTCCGTTTACATCAAAGGTAGGAAGCTTAGCGCATGCCATGTTGTCGCCGTAAGCAGCTGTGAATCCTTCAACATCCCAAGTACCGTCAACGTAAGCAACAAGCTCACCGTCCTTAGCCTTTGAAACTGCATCGGTGTTGCCGATTGAAAGAACAGCGTCAGAAGAGCAGATGTTCATAACTGAGTTAGCAACTGCAAGTCCGGTCTCGTTGTTCCAGTCGCAAACATTGTTTACACCATCATCAGCAAGAGTAGCAGTGCATCCTGCTCCGCTGAAGAATCCGTAAAGGTACCAAGCGTTACCAAAGTCAAATCCGCACTTCTTGCCGTTTGCTTCGCAAGCTGCTACAAGGCTCTCCCAAGAAGCTACATCGCTCTCGGAAAGAACTGACTTATCATAGAAAAGGAAATAACCGTTTGAAGCGGTAAGAGGATATGCATAGCATACTCCGTTTAATGAAGCTGCGTTAACAGCGCCTGCGCCGTTTGCAACAACGGGATCGAAGGTGTAGGTAGCGGTAACTGCCTGAAGAGCACCTGCCTGAACAAGCTCGTTGAGCTGGTCATCAGCAAATACAAATACGTCAGCAGCTGCTTCTACGTCCTTAAGAACTTCGTCCTTACAAGTGGACTCTGACTGAGCACCGATGGTGATGTTGAAATCAACATCTGAATAAGTGTTCTTGAACTCGTCTACGAGCTCTTTCATAGTGTTCTGATAGCTCTCCATCTCTGAGCACCAAAGAGTAAGATCAACTGTACCTTCGGTTGCTGCAACGAGGTTTGCAATCGCATCATCAGAACCCTGGTTGATAACAACGTCTGTACCGGTCTGTTCTTCGGTCTTGTCGCCGGTTGTCTGCTCGGTAACAGTGTTGTCTGTGTTCTGAGCGGGAGTTTCTGTCTTAGCTCCGCAAGCTGCAAGAGAAGCAGCCATTGCCGCAGTCATAAGAACTGCAACTAACTTCTTTTTCATAAAATTTTCCTCCTTACACATAATGTGCATTTGAATCCGCCAATATGCGGATTACTGACTATTTTATGCAGATACCTGATTGCGCAACGAATTGCTCAAACTGCGCAACCGATTGTCTACGTTATAAGATTACCAATTGCGCTCCAGTATGTCAATCAAACAAATTACTTAAGATTAAGTAAATATTTTGTGCATTTTGCACATTTTTGATGTTTTGGAAATCGTTTTTCGGGTCCATTTTATAGAATAAACGCCCAATTAGAATGCGAATCGGTTACACACTCACATCTTCGTGCTTTCTTTCAGATTGATCTCGTACTCGAGAAGTGTCTCTTTGGGAACCTCATCTCCCGCTATCATCGAAAGAAGCACCTGGCAGGCTTTTCTGCCGATTTCCATAGTGTCAAACTTTAAGGACGTGATAGTCACGGGGAAATTGTCGAGGAGCTTGCTGTGATGGCAGGAAGCAACCTTCATTCGCTTAGGGATGCTGATTCCTTTTTCGGCGAGATGATGAACCACCTCGTCGCAGATATAATCGTCCTGGCAAAGAATACAGTCGGTATTTGTTTTAAGAAGCTCTTCTACCGCCTTTGCCACCTGGATCTTATTTGCAAGATTTGTATATACGATACCGTTATCGAGCTTTACGCCGGCATTTTCAAGGCCATCCTTATACCCGGCAAAGCGTCTGATATTGACCGTCTGGTCCATTCCGCCACCAAGATATGCCACCTTTTCCACGCCCTTTGACAAAAGCAGACTGACAAGTTCTCTGCAGCCGCCGTAATTGTCATGGTCAATTGTAACAAGATCCTTGTCGTCGCTGTTTCCGATAGCCACAAAAGGGATCTCCGTGCTTTTAAGATATTTAACAAAAACGTCATCCTTGTAAAGTCTTGTAAGGATCATACCGTCGACCTTACGGTTGTTTACCATTCTCTCTAAGGGTTTGATATTCGTGCCGTCCGTTGTTACTATCAAAAGATCGTAATCATTTACCTGCGCAACTTCTTCGGCTCCGTGCATACAGGTATGAAAAAAAGGCATGTCTACAAGGTCTTTAACCTCAGGCATGATGATCGCGATATTGTATGTCTTTGACTGTGCCAGGCTTCTGGCAGATGCATTGGGGTAAAAGGATTTTTCGCTGATGTATGCAAGAACACGCTGCCTGGTCTCCTCGCCGATCCTTCCCTTTCCGGATATGGCGCGTGAAACCGTGCTGGCTGAAACGCCAAGCGCTTTGGCGACGTCGCGGATTGTAAGATTTTCTTTTGACTGATCCTTGTTAGAACTTTCCATTTAAAAATACACCTATCAGCGATTTTACGATATTTGCAACAAGTTGCGCAAATCTGCGCAATCGTTTGCACAAAATCATATTATCATGATTGTATATAAGGTTTCAATTGTGATATTTGTACAATTCTGACTTTTGGTTTTGTGCATTACGCTGACAAAAAAGCCCTTATAAGCAAAAATACTTATAAGAGCTTTTACGCTATAGTTTATTTCCGATAACAAACACTGTCCCCTCTTCTACTCTGAATCTTACATTCATATCCTTGTAGTTCATTCCGTATACTCTTTCGGGATCGTTTTGGTAGGCAGGTCTCGGATCCTGAGAAAGTATCTCCCGAAGCGCCGCCTCATCCTCTTTATAGGAATCGTCCTCAAAGACGACCTCAAGCCTTTTCATATTGGTTTCGTCCGTAAAGCCGCCCCTTGCGTCCGGATGCGCTTCAGCGTAAGGAAGATAGGGCTTAATATCAAATATCGGGGTCCCGTCCCTAAGGTCCGCTCCAGAAATATGGAGTACAGGGCCTTTGTCCGTCATCTCTACGCATTCAAGCTTAACACAGCTCATTCCGATGGGATTTGGCCTGAAGGGAGATCTTGTGGCAAAAACTCCCATATAAGTATTGCCTCCCAGCCTCGGTGGGCGTACCATAGCTCTGAACTCTTCGCCTTTAGTATCCTTAACCCCCTCAAATTCCCAGAGAATCCAGATATAATCGTATCCTTCAAGGCCCTCTACCGCCCTTTTGTCCGAATACTTTTCCTCAAAAACTACGGTTCCCTTAAGCTCATTTGCCAGTCCGCTCTGCCTGGGGAGCCCGAATTTTTCCTTCATCGGGCTGTGCATTTTAGCTATTATCTCAAGTTGCATCTTTAATATTCCTTTTAAGCCCTTCGATGATACGGCCGTACTCCTCCATCAGATCATCGTTATTGAAGATCACATACTGAATATCGTTTTTCTTGATGGCGGCATCCATATCGGTTGCCTTCTTGGACATAGTAATAGCTCCGATATTGAGAGATGAACTCTTGAGCGAATGAACCTTTATGCGGTAGTTCTCATAATCTCCCTTTTCGTAGAATCCCTTAAGCTTCTCGGTAAGGTCGTTATGAAGGTACGAGCCGGCTATCTCCATAAACAATTCGGGATCGTTTCCGCTGTACATAAGCGCCGTATCTATATCAAGGAAGTCTCCGAAATTGTTTCGGATCAGCTTTATCTCTTCGGACTCCTCGGCTGTCTTCTTATCGCTTATTGTCTTTTGCGCTTCCGCTATCGCTTCTTCTTTACTCTGGAATTTATTTACACCGAAATATCTGTCCGTTCCGGAAAATATGCTGTTTACTTCTACCGTTCCCGGTCTTTCGTCGGCGTACTTTTTCAAAAGTCCCGAGTTGGCATCTTTCTCAAGGAATTTACGGACCATATTCTCAAGGACTTCTCCGCGAAGAGGCTTTGAGATATAATCGTCAAATCCCTCCTTCAAATACTCGTCCTTTACGCCGTAGATTGCATTGGCAGTAAGCATAACAACCGGCGTATCCTTATTGAGTCCCACAGGATCGTTTTTGATCTTGTGAAGAGTTTCAACGCCATCCATCTCAGGCATCATATGGTCCATAAAGATGATATCGTACTTAGTCCTCTCGGCAAGCCTTATAGCCTCGAAACCGTCCGAAGCCATATCGATCTTTATCTTGGTCTTTTTGAGAAGTCCGCAAAATACAACAAGGTTTGTATCCACATCATCAACGGCAAGGACATGTGCCCCGGGCGCCTCAAAGGAGCTTACCCGCATCACGCCGGAGTCGCTGACATCCGAAGGCTTATAGGCTCCGATGGGAGTCATATCTTCTATCTGTTGAGGTATCGTAACGGTAAATGTGGATCCTTCCCCGTAAACGCTGGTAACGCCGATCTCACCGCCCATCATATCAACAAGATACTTGCTGATGGACAGTCCCAGTCCCGTTCCTTCAACCTTTTTGTTTCTTCCTTCATCAACTCTCTTAAAGCTTTCAAAGATTCCCGCAAGATCCTCGCTGCGGATACCGATTCCGGTATCGCTGACAGAAATCTTCAGATAAAAAACAGAATCCTTTGTAAAGCCCGTAGTCTTCATCCTTACCGTGCCGTTCGGCGTATACTTAAGGGCATTGCTGAGAAGATTGATAAGTATCTGTCTTATTCTGACAACATCTCCGATATATCCCGAGGGCAAGGTCTCATCAACCTCAAACTTAAGATCGAGATTCTTATCAAAGGCCTTTATGGAGATCAGATTATAACATTCGTTAACAAGCACACCGAGCCTGTAGGGGGCCGGATTTAACTCTATCTTACCCGACTCGATTCTCGACAGATCGAGCACATCGTTTACGATGCTAAGGAGTGCTCTTCCCGAGCTGACTATCTGGTTGGAATAGGACAAAACCTCCTTGTCATCCGTCTCCTTCATAATGATCTCGTTGAGACCTAAAATAGCATTGATAGGTGTACGGATCTCGTGTGACATATTGGCGAGGAAGTCACTCTTTGCGCGGTTTGCCTCGTTTGCCTCGACGATCAGCTTATTAGTCTCCGTCATATCATGTATAACGCAGATTATGCAGAAAGGCTCTCTGTAACCGTCGTAAACGTAAGTAACATCTATCTCACAATCAATATTTCTCTCAATGCTGTTTGCTCTGAAGGTGGTCGCCTGACCATCCGCGGGAATCGTAGCCTCCTCATCGACATCAAATATTTCCGTAAGTGCGGTTCCTTTTTTTATGCTTTCCCCGAGGAGGTTTGTCGCAAAGTGGTTTGCCATCTCCAGCTTTCTGTTTTGGTCAAACAAGAGCACAGCGGTATTAACGGATTCATAAATGTATGTACCTAAATTGTTTATCGTTATATTAAAGGTATTTGTCTCATTTGCGGCACGCCAGATAATAAACAGACAGATAAACCCGCCGATACCGGAAGTCGGGATACTTGTATCGATAACCTGGGGCAGGATCGTATCGGGAATAGCCATAACAACAAGAAGCATATTTCCGATGGTGGCTTCAATCTCAAAGGCTAGTTCTCTTTTGGGCTTTTTCTTGATAAACCAAAATACATCCAGCAAAATAAAAGTCACAAATATGACTGCCAGATAAACATAGTGGTACTCTCTTTCAAAGCAGGGTACGGAATAGTAAGTTGTTCTGTCCGCAAGTCTTATAAAGACATTTACATTCGGCTTTCCGAAAATAAAAAGGTCCGATAAAGACGCAAGTAAATAGACGAATGAACAGATAACCCTTACCGGTTTGACAACATCATCGATCGTCAAAAGGAGCACAGCCTCTGTGGTCAAAAATCCCAAAAGTCCAAAGAGTCCTGCGTTGCGGTAATAGTAGGCGTGAGTCAGATTCTCGCAAAATCCCATAGCGCCGTAGCACGCGCACCAGATAAAGGTAAAAATGCCCAAAAAAAGGATAAACCAGCGGATCGAACCCACCAGTTTTTCCTTCATAAAGTAACTGAGGCCTATAACAAGCCCCAGTACACCAAATATAATAAGTCCTGTATTTATCACGTTGCCCATAAAGATTTATCCGATAGCCTTCCCGATCCTGTCGATCAGTTCTATATACTGCCTAAGTACATTTTCATGATGCTCCGTAATATAAGCGGCATTTCCGGCAGCCGCAGCCATTTCAAGTTCTTTAGCCTTAGCCGAAAGATCCTCCCCGCCGATCATAAGCGAAGTACTCTTAACTCCGTGGATAGTAACACGATATTCCGTCCAGTTTTGCTCGGCAAACTGGTTTCTAAGTTCCTCTACATGATTATCTCTGTAGAAATCCCTAAGCATATCTTCATAGAGATCTTCCATTTCTCCGCAGTACTCAAGTCCAAGTTCAAGGTTAAGTAAGTCTTTTAAATCGCTTATCATCCTCACACCTCCGTATTATCTGATCTTTCTTGCCTCAATATAGTATCTCTTGTCCTGTGCGTGTCCCATAGAAAAAGTCTTTCTCGGAAGCACACCGTCTGCCATAACTGTCTTAAAGAGCTGTTCCTTTCCCATAGCCGGAAGCAGGAATGACATATTTCCGGGCTTGCGTCCTAAGATCTCCGCAGTCTCATCTCCGTGGATGTAATCAATCTCACTGCTCTTTCCCTCAAGATATTTATCAAGAAACTCCTGAAGCGTTCCGACCGCCAGCTGCTTTTCGGGGTTCGGTATGGCGATCACTCCCGTCACGTTTCCAAAACAATACCTGATAAACTGAGATTCTTTTTTAATGAGAGTCTTCTGATGCTCCGTCATCTTTTCTTTGAAGTCTTCGCCAAGATTTCCAACGGTTACTTCAAAGCTTTCGGGATAATACTCAAAAAAGGCTTTGAGAACGTCTTTTGCATCCACTTCAAAAAGGGTCCTGTGGATGGGCTCAAACTTAAGCGCATCATCGTGGTTATTGACAACCTCTACAAGCGCATATCTTGAAGGAAGATTCTTCCACTCGGATTCGGGAACACCTTTTTTCGCATTTTCATAGCACTGCTTTGCGGTAGCAAGAGAATGATTTCCGTCGCCGACTGCAAAGAGCATGGGCGAAGCGCCTTTAATTCCGTACTTGCGCTCCGTAAGAGAAGGATCCTTAAGCGCGGTCAGCGCTTCTGAGACGCTTCTTTTAAGCTTATCATCAAGCTTATATCCCTTTATATGACCGCCCTCCTGCATAAGGTCGAAATCGTAAAGCTTCTCCATCTTTGATGCATTTTCGGTAAGAGGGCCTATAACACTGTTTGTCTCATCATCGATAAGCAGCATAACATGGGGGAGTTCTATAGGAGCATTCTCCCTAACCTTTACTCTGGGAGGGATTCTGGAGAGAACAGTCCCTTCGGTTGCTCTGATAAGAGCGTTGTTTCCGGGCTTAAACTCGTAATCGTCAAGATCTATCTTTCCTACGATTCCCTTTCTGACTTTTCCGTCCGACTGAGTTCTTTCCACGTATATAAGAGTATCCTCATAGCAGTCAAATACGCCGCATTCCAAATACTCCTTCATGTTTGAATTGATTGCGGCGATCCTTTCATCCACATCCTTGCCGTTTAAGTAAACCTCAGGAAGGATAAGATTAAGCGCCGATGGTTCGCTTCCGGCAAGAGTTGCCGCCTCCTCCCAGTAATCGGGCTCCGATGTGAACTGGTCACAGGCAACCACTGCCCATTTGGACATATCCGCATTCTTTGGAAGCAGAATATCCGCCGGTGAAAAAGCTATATCGTCAAACATGTTACTCATTGTTTCTGTCTGCCCTTCTTTTTTCGTATTCTTTATGTGTACGATGGAATAAAGCCTTTTCCTCGTACATTTTTTCATCAGCCTGGCTGATTACTTTATCAAGCATATCGATACTGCTTATGGGTACGACTACCGCTCCGCAGCTTGCGCTGAAAAGATACGGCATGTCTCCGGATGCATTCTTCTTGCCCACAAGTCCTTTAAGGGAATTGCAAAACTCCTCATCCTCGCAAGGGCCGGGGCTCTCAATAAATTTAAAGAACGAGAATTCGTCTCCTCCAAACCTTGCACAAACGCATCTTTCGTCCATAAGTTCTTTTAGGATATCCGCGATCATGCAGATTGCTCTGTCGCCTTCATGATGTCCGAACTTGTCATTTATAAGCTTAAGTCCGTTTAAGTCTATGGAAGCCACCATAAATGCTGAATAGTCTCCGCAGCGTTTAAGCTCTTCTATGCGCTTAAAGAATCCTCTTCTGTTGTTGATACCCGTAAGATAATCCGTAATATACAAAGATTCCAGCTTTTCGTTGGCCGCCTGTATTTTTCTGTTGGCTTTCTGGTTATTGATAGTCTGGAGTACAAAAGAGATTGCCTGTGACAGACTTCTTGAAAAGTAGGAAAGCTGAGTATAATCGTAGTTTCTCTGGTGAGGCATAACGCTTACCGCGATATATCCGTAAACCTTATCCTTTACATGAAGCGGGATAAAGCAGAGGTTTCTGACCATATCGATGATCTCACCTCTTCCGGGGAGCATCTCACGCCCCATAAAAACCTCCAGCGGATAAGATGGCTTTTGTCCGTTATGGCTTTCATACATAAGGACCATCTGCCTGTCTCCGGACTGTTCGGCTGCAGAGTCCATTCTTTCAGGTCTGCAAACAAGTCCGGCGGATGTAATATCATCCTCCATGACAACATCTTTTCTCAGGCAAACATAAAGATCATCGTATTCATAAAAATACTGCCTGAATCTGTCAGCCTCTTTTACCATACTGAAAAGATCCTTTTTGGAGGACATTCTCGTAAGCATTGACGCCATCATATTTATAAGCTGTCTGGTAAGCGCTAATGTATTGCACAGATACTGTACGCCGGCGTTATTTCCAAAGCAGTCCTTGCTTACACATCCGCAGGACTGGGAATATCTCGTATTAAAGGGAACAACATAGTTTTTAAGCGGGGAGCCGCCACCGGCCAAAGAAGCAAGTATAGCATCCACAGCCATAAATCCGCTTCTTTCCATATCCGTTTCCGCGGTAGTAAGCCTCGGCACGGCGTACTTTTCCATCTCAATTCCGTCAAATCCCGTAACTATAACATCCTCGGGCACGCGTATATTTCTCTTTCCGAGTTCATCGCAGATAACCATTGCCATAGCGTCGTTCGCCGCAACAAAGGCGTCAGGCAGAGGCTTTCCGCTCTCAAAAAACCTGGCTATGTTTTCCCTTGTAGGTCCTTCCCAAAAATCTCCGTATCCGATATAGTCGTCCGTAAGCTCAAGACCATATCTTTCGATGATCCTGCGGGCGGCATTAAGTCTTTCATCCGAGAAGGAATTGTTTCTCATTCCCGCCATAACGTAGAATCTCTTGCAATCATGAACATTTATAAGATGCTCAACGATTTCTTCGAAGGCGTGTACATAATCAAATGTAATGCTGATGCACTCGGGAATCTTTTTATCTATTGAAACAACGGGAAGATTGTGTTCTTTTCCGTAACGGATTATCTGTTCGTTTACCTTTGAGCTTTTAATCTTTTCGGGGAAAAGTATTATGCCGCAAAGGTGTCTGTAATCTATCAGTTCAAAGATACTTTCTTCACCCTTATCGTGGAGATCCTTATTTACCAGTTCAACAAAGGAGTTGTAGATCTCTACGTTAAGTCCCCTCTCCTCAGCACGCTTCGTGATTGCCTTGATCGATTCAGACTGAAAGTTTTCATCCATTTTCACAATGCAAACCGCGATAGTGTTTCTGCTCATAAAACAACCTCATTGATGTAAAATTATTTCCGCAAAACATTATACCATATCATCTAGTATTTCATAAAGATAGGTGCAAATTTTTTGGCCACAAGATATGCGGGATCCTCGAGAGCTCTTCTCGCGTTTTTAAGCTCTTTTCTGATCTCAATATGCTGAGGACAGTGCTTTTCGCAAAGACCGCACTGAACGCAATTGGCGGGGCCTGTATAGTCTTTTCGAAGAGCGGTGCACATATAGTACTCCCTGAAAGAGTTTATATAGCCGTCTGATGCCCGTCTGTTATACGCCGCAAAGACTCCCGGGATATCAACGTTTTTCGGGCAGGGAACGCAATATCTGCATCCCGTGCATCCGACCTTCATCTTACTCTCTATGGCTTTTATCACAGCGCTGTAAAGGTCTCTGTCCTTTTCCGTCAGCTCGTGTTCTTTTACTTCCGATGCGATCCGGCAGTTCTCCTCCACCATCTCAATAGAGTTCATTCCCGAGAGTACGCAGGTAACTTCCGGCTGTTCCCAAAGCCATCTGAAAGCCCATTCCGCAGGGGAGCGCTTTACGGGATGCTTCTCAAAAGCGGCTTTAGCCTGCTTCGGAAGGTTGTTTACAAGTCTTCCGCCTCTTAAAGGCTCCATGATAACAACAGGAATCCCTCTCTCTGCCGCCGCATTAAGTCCGGTGCGACCCGCCTGTGAATTCTCGTCGAGATAGTTATACTGGATCTGGCAAAAATCCCAGTCGTATGCGTCAAGGAGTTCGATAAACATATCGGAATTTCCGTGATAGGAAAAGCCCACCTGCTCTATCTGTCCGCTTTTCTTTTTCGCCTCGAGCCAATCCTTTACCCCAAGCTCGCAAAGCCTGTTCCAGGTCTTAATATCCGTAAGCATATGCATCAGATAATAGTTTACGTGGTCCGTGCGAAGGCGTCTTAATTCTTCGTCAAAGTATTTATCCGGATCGGAGCTGCTCTTTATAAGATAATGGGGGAGCTTTGTAGCGATCCTGATCTTGTCCCTTACGCCGTTTTTCTCGAATATCTCGCCGATAAGAGCCTCGCTTCCCGAGTAAACATAAGCCGTGTCAAAGTAATTGACTCCCAGCTCTATAGACCGCATGATCTCGCTCTCGGCCTTATCATAATCAATCTTTCCGGCCTTGCTTGTAAATCTCATACACCCAAAGCCTAAAAGGGATACATCATTTCCGTGTTTGTCTTTCCTATACTGCATAGTTTCTTCTCTTTCTTTCAAGCAAAATTATTAAAGAACTCTCTGGTCAAAATCCGTACCGCTTTCGTCTCTCATCTTTTTGACGAAGGGCTCCGGGTCCTTTTCCATATCAAGCATCACCTCGATCGACTCAAGGAAAAGCCTCTCCGTCCTGTAACGGTTCATCTCTTCGCGTCTGTCCATATAGGCTTTGAAATGGTCTACCTGCCAGACTAAGATATCCGTCAGATGAAAACCCGCCACCTCATATCCGTCCCAAAACTTCCCCGTATCAAAATAGTAAGCGACTTCCTTAAGTACCCCTTCGCTTAAAACGATCCTGTCCCAAAGTTCTCTTCCGTACTCTTTTCCCTTTTCCGATTTCTCGGAAAGGTCAATTACAAAAAGATACAGCGACTTTAGCGCCTTTTTTTGTTCTTCCGTCATACCTTTTCCCCTTGCTTTCTTCTTTGATCATTCCCTTGATTTTTTGGCCGCGCCGGGTTTATGAAGCGCACCGCCGAATCACTTTAATTTTAACACAAAAACGCCCGCCTCCGAAAAAGAGACGAGCGTTTTTATATAAATTTAATTCTTTAGACTTCTTCTACCGTAATGCCGGTTACTTTATATCCGATTTTTTCTACTTCCGATCTTACCTTTTCTTCATCAAGAGGGTTCTTCGACAAAATAGATGTCGTCCCCTTTTTGTGAGAAGAAATCACGGTCTTAACGTCAAAATTATTTCTTATGCAATCGTTCATATGTGACTCGCACATACCGCACATCATGCCGTCAATTTCCAGAACTGTACGTACATAGCCCTTTTTGGCCTTTAGTTCTTTATCACTACTACTCTTATTCGCAGAGCTGCAAGCTCCGCCGCATGATGAGCATTGTCCGCCGCAGTCGATTATTTTTTCGCCCTTTTTCTTTTTTCTGATCATATTTCCTATGACCAGTCCTACTATCAAAAGGACTACGCATCCTGCTAAGATCGTTCCTAAATTGTTAGAAAAAAATTCGTTCATTTTAAACCTGCTTATTTAAGTTCGGTAGCCTCCTTATAAGGCTTGAAGAGCATAAATCCGATAAACGCGATAAGCGCTACGGATACGATAAGTCCAAATACGTTTAATCCGCCTGTAAAGATGCTGCCGATCTGGAATACGATAAGTGCGATGGCATAAGCAAAGACGCACTGATAACCAATTGCAAACCAGGTCCACTTCGCGCTGTTCATCTCTCTCTTGATTGCACCGATAGCTGCGAAGCAGGGAGCGCAAAGAAGGTTAAAAATGAGGAATGAGAATCCGGCAAGTCTTGTAAGACCTTCGAAGTCAAGTACTCCGAATACTCCGACAACTTCTTCCTTAGCTACAAGTCCCATGATGGTAGCAACTGTAGCACGAATGTTTCCGAATCCAAGAGGCTTAAAGATGAATGCGATAGCGTTTCCGACAATACCGAGAACGCTGGCCTCAAGTTCAAGCTCAGTTGAGAATCCGAATCCGGTCTCTGTCATTCCAAAGCAGCTGCCTGCCCAGATAACGATTGAAGAAAGAAGGATAACGGTTCCTGCCTTCTTGATGAAGGACCATCCTCTCTCCCACATTGAACGCATTACGTTTCCGAAGGTAGGCCAGTGATATGCGGGAAGCTCCATAACGAAAGGAGCGGGCTGACCGGAGAACATCCTGGTCTTTTTAAGTATGATACCTGAGATAACGATTGCCGCAACTCCGATAAAGTATGCAGCAGGCGCAATCCAAGGTGAATTTCCGAAAAGCGCTGCAGAAATTAAAGCGATAATAGGAAGCTTAGCTCCGCAGGGAATGAAGGTTGTTGTCATAATAGTCATACGACGATCACGCTCATTCTCAATTGTTCTTGAAGCCATGATTCCGGGAACTCCGCATCCGGATCCGATAAGCATGGGGATGAAGGATTTTCCGGAAAGGCCGAATTTTCTGAAGATACGGTCCATAACGAAAGCAACTCTCGCCATATATCCGCATGCCTCAAGGAATGCAAGGAATATGAAAAGTACAAGCATCTGAGGTACAAATCCAAGTACTGCTCCTACGCCCCCGACAATACCGTCAAGGATAAGGCTCTTAAGCCACTCAGCGCATCCGATCTTATCAAGAAGACTCTCAACAAGAACAGGCACACCCGGAACCCATACTCCGTACTCTGAGGTGTCCGGTACTTCCTCAAGGGCTGCATCTACGGATTCGCTTATATCGTAACCCTCTTCTGCAAGAGAATCAGCAAATGATCCCATAGCTTCGTCAAAAGCTCCGAAGTCCTCGTCCTCGATAGCTCCAAGGATCTCTTCAGCTCCGATTACTCCGGCATCTGCCGCAGAGCTTACAGTGTTTACAACTTCATCTGTCCAGACATTTTCATTTGCATATTCTGTAATAGCTTCTTCGTACTGGCCGACGCCGATTCCGAAGAGATGGAATCCGTCTCCGAAGAGTCCGTCATTAGTCCAATCGGTAACCCATGTTCCGACTGTAGTAACCGAAATATAGTAAACAACAAACATTACCAGCGCAAAGATAGGGAGGGCTGCAAATCTGTTGGTAACAACTCTGTCTATCTTATCGGATACGGTAAGTTTTCCTCTTGATTTCTTTTTGTAAGTAGCCTTCATCAGCTCAGCGATATAGATATATCTCTCGTTGGTGATGATGGACTCTGCGTCGTCATCAAGCTCTTTTTCTGTAGCCTGAATATCTTCTTCAACATGACCGATTACAGCAGGATCGATGCCAAGCTGCTCGATAACCTTTTTATCTCTTTCAAAGATTTTGATAGCGTACCATCTCTGCTTCTCGGCATCCATATTATGGATACAAGCCTCTTCGATGTGTGCGAGAGCATGCTCTACAGGGCCTGAGAAATTGTGGTGAGGAATCTCCTTCTTAGCCTTTGCAGCCTCGATGGCAGCTTCGGCGGCCTGCATGATTCCTTCGTTCTTAAGTGCCGAGATTTCAATGATCTTGCATCCAAGCTCCTTGGAAAGCTCGGGGATATTTATCTTGTCGCCATTTTTTCTGACAACATCCATCATATTGATAGCGATTACAACAGGAATTCCAAGCTCGATAAGCTGGGTTGTGAGATAAAGGTTTCTCTCAAGGTTTGTTCCGTCCACGAGGTTTAAGATCGCATCGGGGCGCTCGTTAACAAGATAGTTTCTTGCAACAACTTCCTCAAGAGTATAGGGTGATAAAGAATAAATACCGGGAAGGTCGGTGATCACAACATCATCATGCTTTTTAAGCTTTCCTTCCTTCTTTTCTACAGTAACTCCGGGCCAGTTACCAACGAACTGATTGGAACCCGTAAGTGCGTTAAACAGAGTGGTTTTACCACAGTTGGGGTTACCCGCAAGGGCAATTTTAAGTTCCATCTTCTACTCCTTTTAAATCATTTGGCTAAACATCTTTAAACAAGTTCAACCTCAATCATCTCTCCATCGGCTTTTCTAAGGGAAAGCTCATATCCTCTGACGGTTACCTCAATGGGGTCTCCAAGGGGTGCAACCTTGCGGACATAAACTTCGATTCCTTTGGTAATACCCATGTCCATGATTCTTCTTTTGACAGCTCCCTCTCCGTTAAGTTTTAAAACCTTAACGGTCTGTCCGACCTTAGCGTCTCTAAGCGTCATTTCAATCTCCTCCTGTCCTTACTTTAAACCATTATCTTCATAGCCATTTCTCGGCTTATGGCGATCCTGGATTCTTTAACATTTACGATAACGTTTCCTCCGCCGCCGGCTGTCACAAGAGTAACAAATCCGCCGGGTACGAAACCTAAATCCTCAAGATGTTTCTTAACATCCGGGGATCCCCCTACTTTTTTTATAATGTTTTCTTCTCCGGGGTCAGCTAATGTAAGTGGCATCATTTTTCTTTTCCTTTATATACGCGTAATAATTAGTTAGTATTTTCTAACCTTGTATAGATTACTCTATCTGAAAATAGTTGTCAACAACTTATTGAAAAAATTTTAACTTCTTTTTCAACAAAAAAGGAAACCCGCATAGCAAGTTTCCTCTTGTT
This sequence comes from Lachnospiraceae bacterium, assembly GCA_017401005.1. GTDB lineage: Bacteria > Bacillota > Clostridia > Lachnospirales > Lachnospiraceae > AC2028. The sequence goes on along the minus strand of JAFPRD010000117.1, from coordinate 21,644 downwards.
TCAAAAAGCTTTATAGCTCCTGTTTTTATTGTTTAAAAAAGTTTCCTACTTCCAGACGAATGTTGCGTTTCCTGCCTCTAAACCGTCGATAAGGATATTCTGACCTGTACAGAATCTGTTAGTCACAGTCATAAAATATGCCCAATCTGCGGTCTCTTCTACGCTCATCCATCTCTTAAGCGGAGTAAGATCCATGATCTGGTTCCAGAGCTCTTCATCATCTATAACCGGTGCGTTAAGCTCTGTAATAACGCCGCCAAAATCTAAGCTGTTACAGGTAGCTCCGTAAGGTGCGATTCTTAAAGCAACGTTTTTAGCGTAAGTAACTACTCCGCCTTTACTTGCGGCGTACACGGGGAATTCCGAGCCCGTGTGTACACAGGCCGATCCGATCATAAGCACGGACTTAATCTCCGGATGTATTCCGTACTCTTCCGTAATATCGATCGTTCCAAGCAGATTGACATTAACATCGTCCGCTCCCTGGACTCCGGCGTTGTTTATAAGGATGTCCACCGTATCAATCTTGGGGTACATACTCTTTTTTCTTATATCGACGATGTAATGTGTGTAGGATTCGTTATCTATCGCTCCGGGATTTACGTCGAATCCCGATACTCTATGCCCTTCTTTAAGGAACTTTTCGGCTATCGCTTTGCCGATTCCCCTGCTCGAGCCTGTTACTAAAATATGCATATGTGCTCCTGTAAATTTGTAATTGTGGACGGCAACCGGTGGGCTGCATCTTTGGCACCGCCTCCCGGCTATGACGTCCTCGTGGCAGCGGTACTTAGCGAGTACAAGCCATGCGCAGTACGAGCTTAGGACCGCTGCCACGAGGACCCTATAGCCGCGAGGCGGTGCCGGATACATATTTGCGCAGCGCGCAGCCGTCACTAAGCTATCATTCAAATCTTACACAGCTTTAAGCTTTTGTGATTCTTCACCCTGCTTTTCAGCAACGAACCGGAAATACTCGCTTCCGACTCCATCGCGCTCCCAAGCCTTAGTTACATTATATCCGATGGGTGAGAATACAACCTCGAACAAAAGCTCCGCAGCCGCACCCGTAACAGCACAGATCATGCACTGCAATAGTGAAAGCCCGAAAAGCGTATGGCTGACAACAAGCGCAAAAACAAGATTATCAACAAACTGTCCTATAAATGTGGATACATAACTTCTAAGGGCGAAAGTTCCGAAGTTTTTCTTCTTGGATGAAGCCTCAGCCGCAGCCTTCATTCCGACAACATTTCCCTCAACCTTTCTTCCGATAAAGAAGTTAAGGAAATTGTTTACTACAGCGGAGCTAAGGAAAGCAAGACTGCTTCCGAATACTACAAACCAGTTGCCGCTTATCGTATTATTAAGCGCGGTGTTGATGACTGCTTCGGAGCCCTCAATATATGCCTCTCCCCAGCTTCCGGGTAACTTACCACAAAAGAAAAGTAAAAGAGCTACAAGAAGATTGCAGATAAGTCCTACAACGGAAAGGATCGTTGCGGCTCTGGGGCCGAAATGTCTTGTTACAACGTCCATTGTAAGGAAAACTGCCCATGATACGAAAAATCCGCAGTCTAAAAGCAGATATTCTGTATTTATCGGTACAAGCTTGTTTGCAAGCAGGTTCATGGTGACGAGCGCGACGATATAAGCCGCTACGACGAGTGACGGGATGCTGCGCATAAGGATCTTTGTCTCCTTTGCCAGCGATTTGATACTGGATTTCATTGTTTTTCTCCTTGGTTTTATTATTTAACGAGGAGGATTTAGAGGCCGAACTCCTCGCAGAACTTCTGTATTATATTCCCCCGCCCATATAAAGTCAAGAACAAAGAGCCTCTTAAGACTCTTTGTCCTACTGTGCTTTTTGTGCTGCCTGTCAGCCCTTCATCTTACCGTCCGCAATAGCCTTGTCCACCCAAAGCTTTAATGACTGAGTCATCACGGATATCTGCTCTAACTTCTCGCGGATAGTCTCGAAATCCTCGACCTCATCATCGTCAACTCTGCCGTTTGAAGTGATCTCAATAAGGCGGTTTTTGTATTTATCCATCGAGTTGAGCGATGAGAGCATCGCCAGCGTTATCTCCGCAAGGCTCTTGTACTCAAGCTCAGGTACGTTTTCCTGTCCGATAGGACATTCGTGCGAACAAAAATAGTTGCAAAGGTGAGGCGCCTTGTAGGCCTTCGCCATAAGCATTATCTCATCGGGGTGTGGCAAGGACTTTTCCGACTCTATCTTTTCGATACGGTCGTCGGATACGTATTTCATGATCTCGCTAGCCGCTTCCCTGGTAAGATTAAGATTCTCCCTTGCCTTCTGATACTCATTTTTGTTTTCTCTTACTGACTTTTTACCCATATTCCCTCTCTTTTTTTCTTTATTACCTAGTTTTCTTTATTTTACCTACTCTGATTTATATTTACCCTTGTCCTAAAGCCTAAACCTAAAGCAATTATCCCACGGGCCAAAGATAGTACACCCATGAACCGATCTCAAGATCTATAATCTCCATATCAGCTCCGTCAAAGTTAAATGTCTGGAAGTACATAAAGAAATCTTCGCCGGTCTCGGTCTTTCCTTCAGCACTTGCGGGATACTCGGAAAGAGTATAAGTAAAGTTTACAGGCGTATCATCTCCGAAATAGATAACACCTTCGCCGTTTTCGCCCATCTTTAAAGAGATGTTTTCAAAAACGTCTGAAGTCTCATAATCTGAATACTCGTATGTTTCGATATTATAGTTTTCAAAAGAAACCCAATGAGTATTGTTAAGCTCGTCAGCCTCAGTCTCTCTGGCATTTATATACCCATGTTTAGAGATAAAATCGGTAGCCTCAGCAGCTTCCTCTTTATTTTCATCTTCGGTAAGAGCAGCACTCTCGATTTCCTGTGCAAGCGAAGATGCCTCTTCGATGTTTTCTGCTCCTGCAGCGCCGCAACCTCCAAGAAGAAGGGCTGACGCCATTAATGTTACAACTAATCTTTTTTTCATAATCTTCATCCTTTCAAAGCATGATAATATCATACCATACTTTAAGGGAAATTATGGGCAAAAAGAAAACATAGTAGAACCGAAGTCCTACTATGCTTCTTATGAGGGGGGGAGAATAGGTGACTCGCATCACCTATTTGTCTGTATTGTATAGTATATATATGAACATATGATGTCTATTTTATGAACAGTTTATGAACATATTCTGCGTTTGTTTTCCATAAATGTCCCGAAAGTGCCGTATTAAAGCCTTTTGCGGCAATTTCGTAGAGATTTTCCAAATTATAAACTTTTTCTAAACTCATTTTTGCCAAGGCTTCTGCGGTTTCATCCGGTCCCTTAAGATCAAATTTTAAGTAATCTTTTTTGTCCGTAATCGCCTCGTCGAGGTATCCGGAAGAGTCTGAAAATACAGCGCAGCCCGAAAGCATAGAACTGAATATCCTATCGTGCGCTCCTTCCTTAAACCAGGGCATGATATTTAAAGATATCTTCGAATCCATAAGTGCCCCGAGACACTGAATACTCGTAACGCTGCCCTGCGTATGTATAATATTTTCCGGTCTTTTACAGGGAGCTTTTTCCCAATCCTTTCCCGTGCAATAAATCTTTATACCGGCGTCAGCTATAGCGGTTACCAGCTTTCCTCTGTACAAATTCCGTACATAGAGATCTATATATATCATCTGATAACAGGCCTGAAGATATTCGTCATCGGAAGCATCCGGAAATTCGCTCCTTAATCTTTCCATCAAAACATCTTCCAATGGAAGGGACGGATTCTTAAAAAAATCCCCCGCTATGTCCAAAATAAATTCCTTATAATCATCGCTTAAGTTCTTTATTGAAGGATACAGGCTCCCCAGAGGGACGTAGTTTCCGATAAACAAAATATCGCAGTTTCTTTCCTTCCACTTGTCAAAGGAAGGCATAGAGGTTTCAAATACAGTAATATCACCTTTTTTAAGAATTCCGGGCCTTGCCCAGATTTTCTGCAAAGGAAGATTCCCCGCAAGAGGCATAAAACCCGCCTCACCGTAAAAAGGATAATACTTCTCCACAAATCTCCTATGATTTTTGTCGATGCAGATAAGCCTCAGATTAGGGATATTTCGGCTTAAAAAGCGGTAATAATACACGGGTGAGTCAACCATGATACATATCTTTTCGATATCGTACATATCAAAGATGCTTACTCCGCCTCGCAAAAACTGCCCTTCATGCCCAAGTCCGATGAAATTAAATGTGATAAGTACAGAGTTTTCCTTATCCGGTATCTTTTCGAATTCATCAATGCTCTCTGCCGGCTTTCCCATATCCCACAAAAAAACTTCCCTGCCTGCCGCAAGGAAGTATTCCGCCATTTGGAGTGAGAAATATTCCAGCGTTTCTGTAGAGCCAATAAGTAAAATCAGTCTCTTCATCAGCTAAAACTCTCCACCAGTCCTTTTAAAAACATTGCCAGAAACAACAGTATCTCCGCCCATGCCACGACAGGCATCGGCTCAAGGGATTTTCGTTTTCTTATCGCATCCCAAAGCTTCCAGATTCCGCTTATCATAATAAACGTAATGATAAAATGTCCGATGTTTGCAAAGTTACCGAAGGGAAGGATAAGCACCCCGATTACGGCCGCCAAAATAACCCAGAACATATATTTAAATCTGAAAAGCTTTATCTCTCCGATATTATCGTACTCGGTCTTTACAGCCATGATCAGCACGATTATAAAGGGGATTATAAGTACAAGATACTTTGTAAGCTCAGGATACCAGAAAGCTACTGCATTCTTGGTCTTTCCGTTTGTAAGGTCCTCTCGTATTTCAAAAAGAATCTTAAAATCAAGCATCCTTGTAAGATACATATACTTAAGATCCGGCATAAACGCAAGATAAAGGATCATATACCTTGCGAGCTGAGACAATCGCTGTCCACCTATAAGCATAAATGTAAGGCCGATCAAAAGCTCATGGAAGAAAAGCCCTCCGAGAGCCACGGTAAAGGAGAATCCCTCTCCCGTGCTGTTTCCGAAAAGCCAGGCCTTAACCAAAAGAGTCGTGAGGATTATTACCGCAAAAACAGGCTTCTCAACTCTTTCAAAGAGCTCAAAAGGATTCTTTTTTAAGAAAGGAGGAAATTTAATTCTCATCAGCTTATTCCTCCTATATCTTCAAGCATATTTCCTATAGTGTATAAAAATGAACATAAAGCAAGAAGGTATGCCCAGACAGTCACCTTAGGATTCTCTCTTATAAAGCTTCTTAAAAGGCTGCAAAACAAAACAAGCGAAACAATAAGAGAAGCTATCTGTATACCGTTTATGGAAATTCCCGGAATAAACCCGATAATAAATCTGAGAGCAACGCAAATACAAAGATCTCCTATAAGGAAAAGGTGCACGGCGTTAAGCCATCCTCCGCATCTTAGCACGATCGCCAGTATTAAAAGAGCAAGGACGACAGCAGGGAAAATGCTGAAGGAAATGTACTGGCTATTCATAACGGAGACTTTTTTAAAGTTGCCGCTTGAAAGCAGATAAAAGAAAATACCGCTTATGGAAAGTCCGAGACTGATCCAGATCCACTTTCCGGCGTACAGCCCGAGTACTCTCTTTGAAAGTATGATCGCAAGTATACAGGAAAAGACAGCTATAAGTCCGTAAGAAGCGTTTGACCATGCACAGACAAAAGCACAGATGCAGGCAAGAAAAGCTCTTACAGAAGGATTGCCCTTTGCTTTATCTCCCGCAGCCATCTCGTAGATGATCATATAAATGAAGATAAGGAAAGATACCGCCGGTAAAAGATAATTGACCACACCAAACTCCCAGAGATAAGAATATCTCCAGTCCGAATTAAGGGAAATCATCAGAAAAAAAGGAAGCGCGGTAAACAAAATGTTTTTTCTCTTGGCACCGCTGCATCTTCCGATAAGATACGCGATAACAAGCATAAATAAAACATTGATAAAGTCAGCCGCTCTTTCTCCGATCAAAAGGATAAACTGCAGGATAACAAGAGACAGACTGCTTCCGCCGCCCCTCATTATCTCGGGGATGCTCATAAAAATATCCTTAGGCGAAGAAAGTTTCTCTCCCGTTACAAGATTCTTTAAGTAGTCGTAATCCTCCAAAACATAAGGAAATCTGGTTTGCATATAAAATACAAATCCGATCATTATAAGAAAAAGGATACTGATGACTGATGTGTATATAGTTTTTTGTCTTTTACTGATAGTCGGCATACTACTCCAACGGGGCGTTGACGGGCTGAGAAAGCCTTACCATCGCGCGCGCAAGCGCTGCCCTCGAAAGGTTATATTCTTGGATGCTTTTGTCCTGGCGAAGCTGTTCTTTAGCTCTTTCCATCGCCTCGCGGGCGCGGGCCTCCTCTACTTCATCAGGCCAGTTCGCATAATCCACAAGCATCGTGACGATGCCGTCTTCCACGCTGACAAAACCGATTCCGATGAAAGCTGAGTACCAGTCGTTATCATCATCCGTTTTTAATTTTATACTGCCCTCGCAACAGGCAACAACAACGTTTTCATGATGCGCCATTATCTGGAACTCACCGTCAGGCGCAGGGAAAATGAGCGAAACAGCCATTCCCTCATACAAAACTTTGTCCGTAGCAAGGATCTTAATATAAAAAGAATTGCTCATATCTTATTCCTGTCCGAGCATACCGGCCTTTTCGATAACATCATCGATCGTGCCGACATTAAAGAATGCTGCCTCCGGATACTTGTCCATCTCTCCGTCAAGGATTGCCTTAAAGCCCCTTATGGTCTCCGAAAGAGGGACGTATACTCCCGGGATACCCGTGAAGTTCTCCGCTACATGGAATGGCTGGGAAAGGAATCTTTGAATCTTACGAGCTCTGTAAACCGTAACCTTGTCTTCCTCCGAAAGCTCGTCCATACCGAGAATCGCGATAATATCCTGCAGTTCTTTATAGTTTTGCAAAGTCTGCTGTACGCGCCTTGCAACTTCGTAATGTTCCGTTCCGACTACATCAGGCTCAAGAAGCCTTGAAGTAGACTCAAGAGGATCTACGGCCGGGTAGATACCCTGCTCTACGATCTTTCTTGAAAGAACCGTTGTCGCATCAAGGTGAGCAAAGGTTGTGGCAGGCGCGGGGTCCGTAAGGTCATCCGCAGGCACATACACCGCCTGCACCGAAGTAACGGATCCTTTCTTTGTGGAAGCGATCCTCTCCTGAAGCTCTCCAAGGTCCGTAGCAAGAGTAGGCTGATAACCTACCGCGGAAGGCATACGTCCAAGGAGCGCCGAAACTTCGGAACCCGCCTGTACAAAACGGAAAATATTATCTATGAATAAAAGAACGTCTTTATTTTTAACGTCGCGGAAATACTCAGCCATAGTAAGACCGGTCTCCGCAACTCTCATACGGGATCCCGGCGGCTCGTTCATCTGTCCGAAGACAAGGGCTGTCTTTGACAAAACTCCCGACTCAGCCATTTCCGTCCAAAGATCGTTTCCTTCTCTCGAACGCTCTCCTACGCCGGTAAATATTGAATATCCGCCATGCTCCGTTGCGATATTTGTAATAAGCTCCTGAATAAGGACAGTCTTACCTACGCCGGCTCCTCCGAAGAGACCAATCTTACCTCCCTTTGAATACGGTGCAAGAAGGTCTATTACCTTAATTCCCGTCTCTAGGATTTCCTGAACCGGGCTTTGCTCTGCGAATGAAGGCGGAGTTCTGTGAATAACCCATTTTTCACCGGTAAGCTCCTCTCCGTCGTCCAAGGTTTCTCCAAGGACATTGAAGAGTCTTCCAAGGGTCTGCTCACCAACGGGTACTTTAATACCGTCCCCGGTAGCTTTAACCTCCATATCTCTCGCAAGACCGTCACTGGGGCCGAGCATTATGCATCTGACCACGCCCTCGCCGATATGCTGGGCGACTTCCATAACCAGCCTTCTGCCGTTTAAATTTACTTCAAGAGCATCTTTTATATAGGGGAGACAATCCTCCCCGAATTCTACATCTACTACAGGACCCGTCACAGAAACTATACGTCCCGTTCCGATATTTCCGATACCGTTCATGTTCTGCCGGCCTCCTTTCTACATGTCTTCCAAAGCGGCAAGCTTCCTTTTAGCTTTCTTTTTCTTTTGCGCCTTGGCACCGGCTATAACCTCAGTGATCTCCTGGGTTATCATAGCCTGTCTTTCTCTGTTATACTCGATTGACAGGGCTCTTATCATCTCTGCCGCGTTTTTGTTGGCAGTATCCATCGCCATCATACGATCGTTTTGCTCGCTGCAAAAGGACTCGACAAGCGCGCTGTATACATCTCCCACAACCATATCCGGCACAATATTGTTAAGCACATCCTCTGCCGAAGGCATAAAATTAATGGTGGGCTTTTCCGGGATCATCTCTCCTTCCTTCAGGAAAGCCGGCTCCAAAGATTCGTACATCAGAGGCAAAACCCTCATAGCCACGGCCTCGCTGGAGATAGTGTTTTTCATCTTTGTAAAAACGATGTGTGCCTCGTCAATCTCGCCCTTAAGATACTTATCAAGAATTACTTCGCTTATAAGCCTTGCTCTGTGCAGGGAAGGATTCTGAGCGCTGTACTTAAACTGTCCGGACATCCTCACTTGCTTACCGGCAAAGGCCTGCCGTCCGACTTCTCCCACAACATAAAGCTTCGTATTACAGCCGCATTCTTTCATAATCTGCTCTGCAAGCTTAATTACATTGTGGTTATAGGATCCCGCAAGTCCCTTATCCGCCGTAACAACGATAAGCGCTATTGTCCTGTCTTCGCCCTTTTTCTCCGGGCGCTCGTCAAGATAAACATTGTCAAGCTCTGATGTGGACTCGATTATCTTCGCATACATTCTGTTGAGAGCTTCAAAGTATGGGCTGTTGCCCTCCTGTCCCTTCTTTGCCTTGCGAAGCTTTGTGGAGGAGATCATATACATGGCATTTGTAATTTTCATGGTATCGCGGATACTTCGAATTCTTCCGCTAATCTCACGTATATTTGCCAAAATTACTCCTTTTTAAAGGTAGCTTTAAATTCACCTACCGCCTCGATGATCATACCTTTTATCTCATCATCAAGGTTCTTTGACTGGTTAAGTCCCGTAAGGATCTCGGAATGCTCGATCCTGATAAACTCAAGAAGCTCCGACTGAAATCTCTTTACTTCATCAAGCTTAATATCTTCCATGCACCTTGAGTTGGCGGCTACGAGAGTAATAACCTGCTCGGCCATAGAAAGTGGCTTTCCGAGGGGCTGCTTTAAAAGCTCCATCAGGATATTACCATGGAGAAGCTGCGCCTTTGTAGTGGCGTCAAGGTCAGATGAAAACTGCGTAAACACTTCCATCTCTCTAAACTGCGCAAGGTCGATACGTATTGATCCCGCCGCCTTTTTCATGGCTTTTGTCTGAGCCGCACCGCCTACACGGGATACGGAAAGTCCGACATTGACCGCAGGTCTCATACCGAGGTTGAACAAAGTACTCTCAAGGTAAATCTGACCATCGGTTATTGAGATAACGTTGGTGGGAATATACGCAGATACGTCACCCGCCTGGGTCTCGATGATGGGAAGAGCCGTGATCGATCCTCCGCCGTTCGCCTCATTAAGCCTTGCGCTTCTCTCCAAAAGTCTTGAGTGGAGATAGAAAACGTCTCCGGGATAAGCTTCTCGTCCCGGTGGTCTTTCAAGAAGCAGTGAAAGTGCTCTGTAAGCAACCGCATGCTTTGAAAGATCGTCATATACTATAAGCACATCCTTACCCTTGTACATAAAGTACTCAGCGATAGCGCATCCCGCGTAGGGCGCGATATACTGCAGCGGGGCAGGCTCCGAAGCCGACGCATTCACAACTACGGTGTAGTCCATAGCTTCGTGCTTTTTAAGATTTCCAACCAATTTTGCTATCGTAGAGTTCTTTTGTCCGATAGCGACGTACACACAGATAACATCCTTGCCTTTTTGATTGATAATGGTGTCAAGAGCGATGGATGTTTTACCTGTCTGACGGTCTCCGATGATAAGCTCTCTCTGACCTCTTCCGATAGGGAACATAGAGTCTATCGCAAGGATACCCGTCTCCATGGGGGTATCAACGGATTTTCTGTCTACGATGGAAGGAGCGGGATTTTCTATGGGTCGGTAATCAGCTTCCTCGATAGAGCCCATTCCGTCTATAGGTTCGCCCAGAGCGTTAACGACTCTTCCGAGGAAATCCTCACCAACGGGTACTCCGGCGCTTCTTACCGTTCTCGCTACTCTGCTTCCGACTCTTATCTCTCTGTCGGGTCCGAAGAGTATTGCGGCTATCTCGTCGGGTCTGATATCCTGTACCATTCCCTTTATACCGCATTCAAAGAGAAGAATCTCTCCGTACGCCGCATGAGGCAGTCCCGCAACGGTGGCGATACCGTCCCCTACGTAAGTAACATACCCAACATGTCTGTGAGCTGCGGCGAGTTCGAATTCCTCTACCGTAGTACGTAAAATTGACATGACATCCATTCCGGAGGTCATGTTCTTTTTAAACCTTTCTATTGTTTCGGTAAACTGTGCGGTACGTCCTTTTGTACTCCAGTTGTACTGTTCGTTTCCGCACTTTAAGATGAATCCGCCGCCTAAAGACTTATCCTCTATAAGATCGAAAGTAATGATTTCCTCAGGCGTATCTTCGTTTACGTACTTTTTATATATAAAATTTTTGATCTTCTCCAGCTGCTCGTCCGTGGGCCTTGTAACATACCGGAGAGTACATTCAAAACTTTTCTTTTTCTTTCTCAATTTTACTCACCCGATTTGCTTATAAAGTCATCAAAAAGACGAAGGTCCGCCTCGGGATCTTCCTTTGTAAGAGCGATCTTTGCAGCAGCCTTTGATACAAGATCTCCGATCTCCTCTCCCGCTCTCTTTTTAAGGCGGTCCGTCTCGTGCTCCGCATCCTTCTTTGCCTTGTCCACAAGCTCAGTAGCGGACTGCTTTGCTTCCTCGATTATCTTGTCGTACTCTTTGGCTGCTCTTACGCGGCTTTCCTTAAGGATCTCGTTTTTCTCCTCCTGCGCCTTTAAAAGCTGCTCTTCGTATGAAGCCTTGGCTGCCTCCGCGTCCGCTTTGGCCTTCTCGGCTTCGGCGTATCCGGCCTCAACTTCTTCCTGTCTCTTGGCGATGATCTTTTTCACCGGCTTAAAGAGAAACTTCCAGATCACAAAGAAAAGCAGAAAGAGATTTATTACCGTAAAAAGTAAATTTATATCAACCTTTAACATTTGTTTCTCCTTGTAGAGATGCCTTTTTTAGGCCTATCACTTAAGCATGAAAATAATAAGAATTCCGATAACGAAACCGTAAATAGCGGTTGCCTCCGCAAGCGCGCCTCCCAAAATAAGAGTGGTCATGATCTTGCTGTTTGCTTCGGGCTGACGTGCGGTTGCATCAACAGCCTTTCCAGTTGCTATTCCTATTCCAAGTCCTGCTCCGATGCAGGCGAGTGCTGCGATTCCGGCTCCAATTGCTAACATATCTTAATCCTCCGTTTGATAAATTATTCTATAGCTTCTTTGATATACAAAGACGTAAGGAATACAAAAACGTACGCCTGAAGTATACCGTCGAAAAGGTCAAAGTAAAGCGAGAACACCGCGGGTACCACCACAGGAACAACAGATTTTAAAAGTTCCATGATGATAAACGCTCCCAAAACATTACCGAAAAGTCGCATACAAAGCGAAAGCGGCTTAATGGCAAGCTCAAGTATATTTATTGGAGTTACCACCGCGATAGGCTTTGTAAAGCTCTTTATCCATCCCCACGGGTTATGGGCCTTTATATTGGCTATCTGGACGATCAGTATACTCATGATCGCTAAAGCGGCGGTAACATTTAAATCCTTGGTAGGAGGCTTGAATCCGAAGATTCCGAAGGTGTTTGAAAACATCAAAAAGATAAACACCGCCAAAAGGTAAGGCACATATCCTTTTCCTTCCTCTCCTATCATCCCGGCTACAAGGCCTTCGAGCTTCGTTACTATAAACTCGGATAGAGCCTGCCGCTTCGAAATATTTTTAACCTTAAGATTAGTCCCGAGTATCAGACATATCAAAAATACCACGCCGATAATGATCCATGTAACCACCGTGGACTCACTTATTGGGATTTCCCATTTGCCGACAGGTACCGTAAAGACAGTCCGAATCTCAAGCTGTTCTTGCAGTTCGGCTGCAATATCGTTCATATAGGCACTTCCTTTCATGATTCCGATAAAAGCAAATCATCGAATCCTAATTATACTACTTTTTATTTAGTTTTTCCATAGGCAGCCTTACTCTGCCGGCCCCCCGTTTAATGGTCTTTTTGATGTTTCCCCCAACATCCGTTTTAAGATAAAACTTTGCCACTACGGTAAAAGCCTTAAACACGCTTCTAAGCTGCTCACGGCTTTCCTCGTCTAGGTCCTTTATCTCGTTTACGATGATATTGAATTTCCTTCCCCCGTCCTTCATAAGCTCGCTTAAAGTCTCCGCTTCACAGGCATCGATTATAGAGTATATTCCGTCGATGAATTTCTTTCTGTTCTCATCGTCCTGACTCTCTACCCAGCCGTTAAAGGTATGTTCCACAAATATCGCATTGTTCCCCAGTTTCTTTTCGCGGATAAACTTACGCCCGTCGACCTGCCATGTGTAGATATTATGCTGTACAAGGGAAAGCCCGCTACTTCTTATGACTTCATAATGTCCGTCGTCTTCAAGCATCATCCCTATAAGCGACGACTGCGGGATAAGCTTGTAAAGCTTACTCTCTATCGCCTTAAACTTACCGTCTTTCATAAGTCCCGGCCTTAATCCCAGCCCGTCGCAGCTGTATATCCTGTGTATCCTGTTTTGGATCTCGGGCGGCATGTTCATACTTGCGTACACGGCAAGATGCCCGCCCTTTGAATGTCCCCCAACATACATTTTATGGGGAAATCTTCTGCTTACGGTTTTTAAATAATCTGTGGCATAATCATGGCACTTTGCGTGGTCCGTATAGAGCAGATTAAAATCCTCCTTAAGACCAATCAGCGAAGAATCCGTTCCTCTGAAGACAACGTACATTCTCCTCGGCCCGGTAAAAAAAGTAATCGCTGCAAACTGCGTCTGGCTTTCCTTATCCAGACACTCTGAAAAACATGCGATCCTAAGCCCCGAAAACCTCCGCCCTTTCAGCATCAGTTCCACCATCTGCCTGGATACAGCCTTGTACTTTCCTTTTTCCAAAAGCTCTTCCGCATTCTCCATCAGCATAATATTGCTCAAAGATACTGAAGGCATATCCGATTCCGGACCCGGAACGAACTTTTCGAAATTGAAGTAGGAAAACTTACAGAGGATTGCTGCATCCACTTCCGTAAATCGCATTTCCGAAAAAGGCACATCACCGTATTCAATTAAATAATCAAGTATAGTACCCGTCATTTCAATAATCCCGTTTAAAGCATTTTATTCTTGATCTCCATCACAACATCAAGATACAGTTCCATAACAGCACTGATTTTTCTCTTTATTGCATCCCAGTTCTCTTCCTTGCCGTCGGCCTCTAAATCCTTTGCTTTTTCAAAGAGCTCATCCGCACCGATGGTTCGTGCCGAGCTTTTAAGCTTGTGAGCATGGGTAACGAATTTCTTTGAATCCTTAAGATCTAAATACTTTTGCAGATTTCCGGTCTCCGCATCATACTCTCCGCTAAACATCTCAAGGACACTCTTATAAAGCTCGCTGTCTCCGGCGCAGTAGTTTTTACCCTTCTCCGGATCGATAAGATGCAGCCCTGAAAATCTTTCTTCATCACCGGATTTCTTTTTGGGCGCCTCTTCGCTTTCAGGCATCTTAACCTTCGAAGGCGGCAGATATTTAATAAGCATCGCCTCAAGGTCTTTTCCGGAAACGGGCTTGGAAATATAGTCCGTAAAGCCTATCTTTAAGTAGTTCTCTCGGGCGCCCGCTATAGCATTTGCAGTAAGAACTATAACCGGCACTCCCATGCATTTATGGCCTATCTTTCCGAGCTGTTCAAGGGTTTCTATACCATCCATCTCAGGCATCATATGGTCTAAGAGGATTAAGTCGTACCTTCTTTGCTTAACTCTCTCAAGAGCCACAAGTCCGCTCTCTCCCGTGTCTATATGAACCTTTGTCGATCTTAAAAGGCCTCGTATTACCGCGAGATTTAAAGGTGTATCGTCAACAACAAGAATACTTGCGTCCGGTGCCACAAAGGAAGGAACGTAAGCCACGTACTCCTCTTCTCTGCCTTCGTTTGTCTCGACCTCTCCCATTTTCTCATCTGTAACAGCCTTTTGCATGATCGTAAAATGGAAATTGGAGCCCTCGTCATATATACTCTCAACCTCGAGTCTGGATCCCATCAGCTCAAGGAGCTGCTTTGTTATCGCGAGGCCGAGTCCCGTTCCCTTTACGCTGTGATTACGCTCTTCGTCAAGTCTCTCAAATTCCTTAAAGAGCCTCGACATATCTTCGGGCTTTATTCCGATTCCGGTATCAGATACGGATACCTCAATTTCCGCGTTTCCGTTATTGAGGCTCTTAAGCTGTGCCCTGAAAGTAACATTTCCTTCCCGCGTATATTTAACGGCATTTGTAAGAAGGTTTGTTATAACCTGCTTGATTCGATTGTTGTCGCCGAAAAGAGTCGCCGGTATTTCGGGATCAAAGTCTAAAATCACCGAAAGCTTTGCCTCGTCGGTCTTTACCTTTAAGTAGTTTCCGAGTTCTCTGAAAAGCTCGGCAGACTTGTACTCAACGGGTACAATATTCATCTTTCCGGACTCAATCTTGGAAAGATCGAGAATATCGTTGACAATATTAAGGAGCGAGTCGCTCGATATATAAATGTCATTGGCGTACTGCCTAACCTGGCTGGATACATCTTCCCTGAGGATCAGTTCATCCATACCCATGATGGTATTTATAGGAGTTCGGATCTCATGGCTCATATTCGCAAGGAAAAGCGTCTTATACTCGCTTGTTCTCTCCGCCTCTTCCTTGGCTTTTTCAATCTGAAGGTACTGACTTTTAATTATCTTTCCGTTTCGGCGCTCCGCAATGGCCCAGGTTATGGCCATAAGTACACCGATAAGAGCAAGGACCGCAGCGACCCAGAAAACAGGCCTCTCGAAAAGCCTTGCGTCCTTGTGGAGGACAATGGTTTTTTCCTTGACCATATTTTGATAATTATCAAGAACCTGGATATGGAAAACATAATTTCCGTAGGAAAGGTTTGTATAGCTTACCTCTTTGAGTTCCGACTGTCCGAAGATTATTCCGTCATTCTCAAATCCCTCAAGATAAACCCTTACATAAGGGTTTGAAAGGGAATAGTTAAGAACAGCGGGCGTAAAGATGATCCTCTTGGCATCCGAAGGTATCTCGTATACACCGCCCTCGTCCGGAACCAGTTCCATAGCGTCAGCCATAACAAGACGTACATCAACGTCAAAATCATTGTTGACAATACCATATTCATGCATCTGAATCGTCTTAACGCCGGTAGCACAGCAAAGATAAAGCTCGTCATTATCGTCTATGTAGTTCCATGAGTTAGCAACAAGCGTGGTATTTAGACCTCTGGCGCTGTTTAAAAGATCCGCGATATAGTTGTCATCCGAAGCGAGATCGTCGGCATTTAAGATATATGCTCCCGCGCTTGAAGTAACCCAGGCTTTTCCGTCTGAGGAAATACAGATATCGTAGTTGTTGCTTTGGGGGAAATTGTGAAGAGGTACTGCCTTTTCTCCGTCGTAGATAAAAATATCATTTCCCGTTGAAATAAAGAATTTGTCCTTATAAGGAACTATCCTAAGGATAACAAGACCGGTAAGTCCCTGCTTTGTTCCGATATTTCCCACTACTTTGCCGTCCTTAACAAGGTAAATACCGTCTCCGTCGCTTCCGGCCATAACGGTTCCGTCAGACATCTCGTAAAGACAGAGGATCTGTTCAACCTCAAGTCCGTCTTCCGCTTTAAGTACTTTAGTGACTTCCCCGTTCTTGATATAGGTAAGCCCCGTAGAAGAAGCCGCCAGAATTGATTTATCCTTAAGCTCTATGGCGAGTCTTATCTTATTGCCATTGGTTCCGCTCTCGGCCTCGTTAAAGTATGTAAGCTCTTCTCCGTCAAACTTTACAAGCCCCATTGAGCTGTAGGTGGATATCCAAAGGTTACCCTCCGAGTCTTCCATGATATGTCTGATACGTGCCTGGTCAAGATCGGCAAACCTCTCGTCAGTAACCTGTCTTCCGGTAACGGCATTCAATATAACAAGTCCCTCATCGCATCCGGCATAAATGCGGTCGTCCTTTTTATACACGCAATTAACTACCTTCTCCGAAACACCTGCTGCCGAAAAAAGATTCTTAAAAGGATTCTGAGAAAGTTTAAGGATACCCTGTCTTGATGAAGATACCCAAAGGTTACCCTGATAATCTTCAAAAATATCACAAACCGAGTTGTTAAAATCACCGCGGTCAATCTTTACAAGTCTTCCGAGTCTGTCAAGATATCCGAGTCCGTTGTCGCCGGCTATAATAATACTTCCGTTTTTATTCTCGAAAATATCAGCCGTCGATCCGACTTCTACCGCCTCACGGTACTTGGTAACGCTGACCTTGCTTCCTCTGAGCTCCCCGACAAATATTACTCCGTCGGAGCTTCCGATAAGCAGATTGCCATTAGATACATATCTTACCGAAGTAAAGGATTCTCCGACTTCCTCTCTTGTGAAAGACTGGGTAATAACACCGTCCTTTATAATAAATACGGTACCGCCGTTGGAAACGGCGGCTATAGTTCCGTCGGCGCGGCAGCTTATCTTTCGGATATAGTAAAGGTCGTTACTTCCGGTATATGTTGTTAAAACTCCGTCCTCGGAAAGAACCGAAAGATAGGAACTCGTTCCGATATAAAGCTCTCCCGCCTTACCGTAGCAAAGGCTCCTTACGGAGTTTGAGCCGATTCCGTCCTCCGTTGTATAGTACTTCGTCTCGCCAGTTCTGAAGGAATAGTAAACAAGACCCGAATCGTTTGTACCGATCCAGATTCCATCCCTTCCGTTTGGCAAAAGACACATAACAGAATGTATATTCTCATCCAGCTCCAACTTGCTGAAAGAGTTTCCGTCAAACTGATAAAGACCGGAATATGTTCCGATCCAGATATATCCCTCGTAAGCCTGAGTAATACAGTTTACTTCGCTGCTTCCGAGTTTGTTGTCGAGATTATAAACAATCCCGCTGTATTCCGCCGCGTAATCCGTAGCGTAGGAATCTATTGAAAAAGCCCTGAAAACAAAAGCCAAATACAGCATAAAAACCAGAGCTGCCACAGCAGCTCCGGTTTTAAACATTTTTTTAATATTCAGATCGCCTGGTATACCCAACTCAAAAAGATTCATTAACCCCACCAAGCCTTATTTATTATTTGAATTACTTTAAAGCAGAATTTCTGTAGATGATATCTTCTCTTCCGGGTCCGTTGGAGATCATAGTAATGGGATATCCGATCTGACCTTCGATAAATTCGATATATCCGCGGCAATTCTCGGGAAGTTCCTCGTACTTCTTGATTCCTCGGATATCACACTTCCATCCGGGAAGCTTCTTAAGTACGGGCTTACACTTCTCAAGCTTTGCGGTTACAGGGAAGTCTGTGATAACTTCGCCGTTAAGTTCATATCCTACGCAAACGGGAATCTCGTCGAGATATCCGAGTACATCGAGAACGGTAAATGCTACGTCTGTGGTTCCCTGAAGTCTGCATCCGTATTTTGAAGCTACGCAGTCAAACCAGCCCATTCTTCTGGGTCTGTGGGTGGTAGCACCGTACTCTCCTCCGTCTCCTCCGCGCTCTCTTAATTCATTTGCCTCATCACCGAAGATCTCGGAAACAAACGCTCCCGCACCTACTGCGGATGAATATGCCTTGCAGACTGTGATTATCTGCTTGATCTCGTAAGGAGGAAGTCCTGCGCCGATAGCTCCGTATCCTGCAAGAGTAGATGAGGATGTAACCATCGGATAGATTCCGTGATCGGGATCCTTTAAGGTTCCGAGCTGTCCCTCAAGAAGGATTGTCTTTCCTTCCTTGATAGCCTTGTCAAGGAAAGCGGATACATCGCAAACATAAGGAGCAACCTTATCGCGATATGAATGTAATGTCTCAAGAAGCTCGTTCTCGTCGATAGCGGGCTTGTGATAAAGATGCTCAAGAAGAACGTTCTTAAGCTCGCAGACTCTCTTAACCTTTTCCTTTAAAAGATCCTCGTCAAAGAGCTCGCTTACCTGGAAGCCAATCTTTGCGTACTTATCTGAATAGAAAGGAGCAATACCTGACTTTGTAGATCCGAAGGACTTACCCGCAAGTCTCTCCTCCTCGTACGCGTCGAAGAGTACGTGGTAAGGCATAACGATCTGACATCTGTCGCTTACCAGGATCTTAGGCATCGGTACGTTTTTGTCTGTAATCGATTTGATCTCGTTAAAGAGTTTTTCAATATCAAGAGCAACACCGTTTCCGATGATGCTTGTAGTATGTGAGTAGAATACTCCCGAAGGAAGTGTGTGAAGTGCGAATTTGCCGTAGTTGTTGACTATGGTATGTCCTGCGTTGGCTCCTCCCTGGAAACGGATGATAATGTCTGCATTCTCAGCAAGCATATCCGTAATCTTTCCCTTTCCTTCATCTCCCCAGTTGGCGCCCACTACTGCCTTTACCATTTTGTTTCTCCTTTTTTGTAAGTTCGTAATTAGCGGTCTGCTTGCACAGACCAATAAACATTATACTCTCTTTACCCGAATCTTTCAACACTGACGCCTAGTCTTCTTCTATCCTTTTGGCTCCGGTGGCAATAAGCTCCTCGGGCAAAAATTCGATGATGATCTTTTCTAGAAGCTTGGGGTCTACAGGCTTTGACAAATACCCCACAAATCCCTTCTTCAGATAGAATTCTCTCGCCCCGGAAATAGCGTTCGCAGTAAGAGCGATCATAGGCTTTCCCCTGCAAAGAGCGAATCTGTCTTTTTGCATCTTTTCAAGAGTTTCGATACCGTCCATCTCCGGCATCATATGGTCGATAAAGACGATGTCATACTCCTTCTTTCTCGCCATATCGATCGCTTCTGCTCCGGAAAGTGCCGTGTCAACCTGAATCTTAGTTCTCTTAAGGAGTCCAACTATTACGTTAAGATTCATCTTGATATCGTCGACAACAAGTATTTTTGCAAGGGGTGCGGTAAACTGCTCGGTATCCACCTTTTTGGTCCTGCTGACGGAAACGATACTTCCCATATCGCCGACCTGTGTCCAGTCCACAACCTCCTGTCTTATAACAAACTCAAAAGTACTGCCTTTTCCGTAGACGCTCTTAACATTAAGCCTCGTTCCCATAAGTGCAAGGAGCTGCTGAACGATGCTCATACCAAGACCCGTTCCCTCGATATGGCGGTTTCTCAGCTCTTCGATTCTCTCAAAAGGCGAGAAAAGCTTGTTTAGATCGTCCTCCTTCATACCTCTTCCGGTATCCGAAATTGAAACCTTTAAAAGTACGCTTCTTTCATCCGCCTTATCGAAATCGACATTGAAATTTACACTTCCGTTCTCGGTATACTTCACCGCGTTGGTAAGGATATTTGTGATTATCTGCTTGATACGTATCTCGTCGCCGTAAAGAACCCTCGGCATATCCGGAGCCACCTTTACGGAAAACTTAAGCCCCTTTTGCATCGCCCGGTTTGCGATGATTATCTTGATATCGCTTATAAGGATCCCCATATCATACTTGACGGGGATGATCTCCATCTTACCGGACTCGATCTTTGAAAAGTCCAAAATATTATTTACCAAAGAAAGCAGCATATTTCCGGCATGCTGGATATCCTCGGCGTATTTTCTTGTATTTTCCTCCTCCGTCTCTCTTAGGATCATCTCGTTCATACCGAGTACGGAGTTTATTGGGGTACGGATTTCATGTGACATACTTGCAAGGAAATCCGATTTACTCTTTGTAGCCGCTCTAGCTTCATCGGCTTTGGCCTCGATGATCCTCATCAGCTCATCGGTGGAACGCTCCTGCTCTTCGAGTATCTCCTGCTGTCTGATTCTTCCGGTATTAAGGAAGATGAAGAACAGATCTGTTACGATTATTCCTATTATGGCGGATACCACCTCTATAGGCTCAAACTGCCGTAATTTCGCAAGGAACTCGTCTAAAAAGATTCCCGTATGCAAAGGCACAGAACAAAGAATAAGGATAGCGCTGTTAACAATGGCATGCACAAGGTTTACGGAACGGTCCTTGTTAAAGTAAGCCGCTCCGGCGCTGAACATTGCGACAACCGCAAAGATCATCGTCGAGCCCGATGCGTAAGCCGCTATAAATCCCGAATAGATGACGGTAAGTATCACATAATTCGCCGCAAAAGTAAAATGCCTCCTCACGATGATACTTACCCCGATAGCGGATAAATACAGCGTCATCGAAAACGATATTAAATTTACCCTCGCACCGGGCGTCATCCTGTCTCCGCTTGTAAGCACCGTTCCAATGGTCAGTGCCATGCAGCATATAAGTACCAGGATGTTGGATGTCCGGATGCCTTTACGCTCTCTATCCATCCTCAAAGTCCTCTGTTGGGTATAATAAACTTAAGTCCCTGTCTTACTATCTCTACGTCAAGGTCTACCGTTGAAAAAAGCTCTCCGTCCAGTTCGACGTTAAAGGCAGCCCCGTTGCTTCTTCTCGCCTTAAGAAATCTTCCCGTACTAAGCTGAGCGTACTTGGAAAGCTTCTTTTCATCCCCTCTTGCTGCGCTGTTTAAAGCCCTAAGCCTTGCATAAGGCGCCTTGCCCTTGACGTAGCAGTAAGAGCCTATACCGTCGTCCACAATGTCATTAAGCCCTACATGGAACCGGCCTCCGATAACGCTGCCATTGCCGAAATACATCAGCGTAACACGAGTATTGCTCATGGTATTATTCTCAAATCTGAGATCAAAACTTTTCTTGGGAGATAAAAAGGCTGCATAGAAAGATGCAATCCAGTAATTGATATAACGCCTTCCGAGGCCGATACTACGAAGGTCCTCTCCTACGCGGAGAGAGTCCGTATCGGCGCCGAACGACACGCTGTTAAGCGCTTTTCCGAGATTGGTGGACATATAATCGACATAAACCACCTCCCCGTAGATAAGGGATTTAACATCTCTGAAAAAAGACATATCGTCTGTAAACACCTTAAGAAAGTCGCAGGTTCCGAAAGGTATCATAGCGAGCTCGACCTTAGAGATATCGCTGATCCCGTCCAGCATATTTCGCATAGTTCCGCTTCCTCCGCAACAATAGAACCTAAGCTCCTCATTGTCAAAGAAGCGACAGATAAGCTGAACTATCTCTTTTTCATGTCCGCGCCTTCTTGTTGAAAAGACATAGTAATGGAGATTGGGTATCTGCTCAAGAGTATTTCTCAGTTTTTGGGCATACCCCATCTCACAGGCTATGGGATTTACAATAAAAACATGAATCATAGAGTTCCCTCTTTTTAAGGTAATCCGCCTTAGCTTGAAAAAATCT
>JAFPRD010000116.1:0-4091 GCA_017401005.1 Lachnospiraceae bacterium | reverse complement strand
GTCTGCTGCACGGGCTGAGGCTGAACTGCCTGCTGGGGGGCTGCCTGCTGCACGGGCTGAGGCTGAACCGCCTGCTGAGGGGCTGCCTGCTGCACGGGCTGAGGCTGAACCGCTTGCTGAGGGGCTGTCTGCTGCGCAGGCTGAGCTGCCTTTGCTTCAAGCACCTCCGGAATACCCATACCGGGATAGATATAGTCCATATATCTGTCGGAAACAGGGTTTCCGTTAGCCCTCTGTCTTTGTCCGTAAACAAGGAAGTTTTTGATAAGCTCTTTACGAAGCTCGCCGCTAAGTGACGGCGCCGTAGCTGCCCTGCCCAAAACAGTATCCAGATAAGCGGTGAATTCGCTTTCGGCCGAATACCTCTTCAGGACATTTACTTCATAAACAAGCTGTTCATAGTAAGTGTTAAATGTCATGTTCATAGTAACTATCTCTCCTCAAGATCGTACCAGAAGGTTACACCTTCCGGATTATTTAAAACACCGTATTCTTTACCAAGAGAATCCTGGATGGCTTTGACAATTGAAAGTCCAACGCCACTACCACCATATTCCCTCGTACGGGCTTTGTCAACTTTATAAAACTTTTCCCAGAGTCTCTCAATAGATTCCTCCGGAATATTATCACCGGAGTTAAAGACATTAACCCTTACGTTAATGCCGATATGCTCTAAGGTAACCCTGATAACTTTACGTCCGTCAGAGCCTTTTTTACAGTGGTGAACGGCATTTGAGAAGTAATTTGTAAGTACCTCCTCTGCCTTGTATTCATCACCCCAGGCGCAGACGGATACAGAATCGTCAAATTCTACATCTATCTCGTTTTGGCTGGCAAGTACGGAAGCTGACTGAAGATAGTTTTTGATCATCTCCGTAAGATTAAATCTTTCAAGATTAATAGTCTCACCGCCAAATTCAAGCTGGTTAAGAGTAAGGAACTGTTTAACCATTTTGTTCATTTTAGCTGATTCATCAACTATAACATCGCAATAATACGCAATACTTTCAGGGTCATCGGAAACTCCGTCCCTAAGACCTTCCGCGTATCCTTGTATTATAGCGATCGGGGTTTTTAATTCATGAGAAACATTGGAGATAAACTCCATCCTCATTTCATCGAGCTGCTCTTTCTTCTCAATGTCCTTTTTAAGTTCAAGATTGGCGCTTTTAAGCTCCGAAATAGTCTTCTCAAGGGACTCCGAGAGCATATTTATATTATCTCCCAAAAGCCCTATTTCATTTTGATGGTTCCCCTTATATCTTGCATCAAAATCAAGATTTACCATCTTTGTAGAGATATCATTCAGCTCCTTTATAGGCTTCGTAACCCTTCCGGTAACGATCCAAATAATCAGGGCTCCGAAAGCAATTCCGATTATACCCACATAGATAAAGAATCTGTTTGCGTATTTTGTACTCTCCTCGATACTTGCGATAGGGATGCGCATAAGAAGCGAAATACCGCTGTCATATCTTCCGAAAAGCTCAAGGGCTTCTCCGGCACCCGGTCCACCACCCATGATCCGCCTGATCACATAATCTCCGCCGTCCTCAACTATATGCTGAGATTTAAACTCTTCATTCTTCCCTAAAATATAGCCAAGGAGGCGAAACTCCATATCCCTCTCTCCGTTTATGGAAGAAAAAAGAGTACTTGAATTATCATCTACGACAACCATAGAAAGATTGTTGGCCCTTGACAGTTCATTAAGCCTGTTCTGCAACGCAGCCGAAGCACTATCTGAGTTTGAAAACTCCTTGATTATCTCGTTGTTTACGCTTTTTAAGAGCCTTACCTTATCTCTCGTATAAAAGCTTTTTAAAGAAAAGGAGTTTATAAAAATGCACAGCAAAACAACTCCCACCATTACTCCGATGAAAATAAGTGAGAATTGTACCTTTATCGATATAAACCTTTTTTTAGTGGTTCTCTTCAAATTTATATCCCATTCCCCAAATAGTCTTGATCATATCGCCGGCCTTGTCTCCAAGCTTGCTGCGAAGCTTTTTAACATGGGTGTCGATAGTGCGGGCTTCACCGAAATAATCGTAATCCCAGACATTGTTGAGAATCTTTTCTCTCGAAAGAGCTATGCCTTTATTCTTGGCAAAATACTCTAAAAGTTCAAATTCTTTAAAGCTAAGATCTACGGGCGTTCCTTCAACATACACCTGATGCGCCGCCGTATCGATCTTTATTATACCACATTCGATAACTTCATCGCTTTCGCCGCTTCCCGCACGCCTTAGCACGGCATCAACCCGCGCCACGAGGATTTTAGGTGAAAAAGGCTTTGTAATATACTCATCAACTCCAAGCTTAAATCCCTGAAGCTCGTCCCTTTCCTCGCTCCTTGCGGTAAGCATGATTATGGGTACCTGGGAATACTGTCTGATCTCCTTTAAGGTCTCCCAACCGTCCATATTAGGCATCATGACGTCCAAAAGTACAAGATCTATATCCTTATTTTCAAAGAAAATATCAACTGCCTTTTGACCGTCCTCAGCCTCAAGTACATCGTATTCACTTTTAACCAAAAAGTCCTTGACCAGCTTCCTCATACGGGCTTCGTCATCAACAACAAGAATCTTACCTCTTCCCATCAGTAACCTCCGGTTATATCCAAAAGACTATTCTTCTCCCTTTAGCTTAAGCTCTCTTTCCTTTTCCCTAAGCGCATTCTCTCTGACTGAAAGCTCTTCTTCCCATTCAGAGTACCTGTTTATAAGCGCTGTCTCGTAGTTAAGTATATTCGGCTGGTCCGATTTAAGTGTGATAACAAACATAGCAATAACAGCCGCAATAAGAGCAATGTTCAAAACAATCGAAATAAAGATAAAGGGTACTTTATCCTTCTTCTTTTCAGGCTTTTGAACAGATATCTTTTTGTGATCTATGATCTCGGCATTTCTAAGAGTCCTGTCATACTCAACAAAAAGCGGTATCGGCGGAACATCCGCGGGATTGTAATCGCATTGCTCTATCAAAAAGGTCTGCATCTCGCGTAAAAAGTCAACGCCTATAGGAGTCTTAAACATCCTGTCCGCAACAGCCTTTGAGTATACCGCAAATACCTTGTCAGGATCGGATGTATTAAGATGCGTATGAAGATATTCAACCTTCTTGCGCTCGGCCTCAGCCAGTATCGCATCCGGTTCATTGTAAAAAGCATACCCATCAACTATTATGGGCGAATTTTTATCAGCCATGATATCTCCAATATCAGTAGATTAAACAACGGTTCTTTCGTAAGAAAATTTCAAAAAATCATCTACGAAATTTCCCTCTAATTTTACCATTATTGAAAAATAAAAACAACCGAAGGAATAGCTTTCCTCCGGTTGCTTTAGTTTATATATTATCTTGTAAATATAACCTTCGTGGGCGCTGCCGGGTACTCCGAAATGTTACCGGTAAAACCGGGGTCAACATCCTGAATAAGAGTCATATTATAGACTGTGTTCATCTGTACCTGACCGTATGTAAGGCTGTCCAAATCGGATGAGTCATATCTGTATGCTGCGTAATATCCGCTTCCGTCGTAAACAAATATATTAAGGTCATCAAGAAGAAGGTATGCATCTGCATCATCAGCGAGGACAAAATCGTCAGGAATAGTTATAGTCAGAGTGTCTCCGCTTACAGGCGCGTATCTTGTATCGAATACCGAGAAATACAATCCTCTGTCAAGTACAATCTCTACATCGTCTACGCAGGTTCCGAATCCGTTTGCTCCGGAGAACGTAGCTGTATATCTCTTGATACCGGTAGACGTAGCCGTCGGCTGAACTATAATTTCGGCTGTAATAGCTGTAGTTGTCTCCGTAACCTCTCTACCACATCCCGAGCAAACCTTCTTAGCGTTACAAGCAACGTGATCCTGTCCCCAGGTATATGTAGCAGCTCCGTATGAATGAACACCTGTGGCAGGGATGCTCTCCGTCCTCGTCTCGCCGCAGTTAAGGCAGGTATAGAGCCTTGTTCCTCCGGAGGAACACGTAGGATTCGAGGTAACTACTCCTCCGTCCCACCTGTGGGTAGCGCAGGTCCACACCGCGGTAAAGGTTACATCGGCATTAGGCATCCTT
>JAFPRD010000115.1:0-3458 GCA_017401005.1 Lachnospiraceae bacterium | reverse complement strand
CCCTGAAGTACATTTTTCTTCCAGGGTCCCTCTATTTTGTCGGAACGGAAGATGTAATTCTTATCGCCGCTGTTGCTCCTGAAGGAAATGATAAACTCGTTTTCATGATATCTGATGGAGGGAGCCCACATTCCGCCGGAGTATTCATTTTTCTCAAACTCCATCCTCTCGGCGGGAGTATCGTCCAGCTTATCATACACATATCCGACTATCTCCCACTCGGCAAGATCGTACGATCTTAAGATGACGCATCCCGGCATAAAATACATTGTCGTAGACACCATATAGTATGTATCTCCGACGCGGATAACATCCGGATCCGGATAATCCATTTTTAAAATTGGATTCACCAGCTTTTTCATAAGACTCCTTAATCCACAATTCCAAATCCGAGAAGGGTAAATCTCTTGTCCTTGTCCTTTTCGGGAATTGTGATTTCTACTACTCTCTTTTTATTCTCTAATCCTCTGAAGGCTATATATGCATTGCAATGTGACCATCCCACAATATGGGGATCGATGGAAAGGACTTCCTTTCCGTCTACGCTGACCTTACAAGTTCCCACTTCGATCGACGCAGAATCCATATATGCCACAAGAAGCGCCGAAGCTTTGACATTAAGTCTGAATGTGGCATTATCTTTGCAGGCTTTTCCGTCGTAGAGCCAGTTGTTTTTAAACTCGGGAGTTCCTCCGAGATCAAGATTTCTCTCGACGAACTGAAGCTCCTTACTCTCGCCGGTAAACGCCCCGGCGTCGTAACTTACAACAGCGCTGCACTTATCAATATTTGCTCTGTCAACAAAGTAAATATTTTCGAACTCTCCACCCTTGGGAGGTTTTATATTTGTAATGTCGAAGTCCTCCTCATAGGGAGCCTCATCCGCGATCTTAAACATATTGATGAGCCCGTCCGCCATGATCTTATGTCCGACATTTGTGGGATGGTACATATCGTAGAAGTACTGGTTCTTTGATACGATACCGCCCTCTTCCTCGCTAAAGTAGAACTGGTCGTAAACGCTCTTTTTTGTGCTGACCATGGGAAGATTGTAGCTCTCTCCGACGCACTTAAGTCTCTCTTCAAGGTTGTATCCGTCAACGAATACAGCAAAAAGAAGAATCACTGCGGGCTTCTGCGGGCTGTTGTAAATCTTTCTTACAAGAGAGTCGTAAAACTCACCCTTAGTCTCGTCGCCTTCATCATTTACGGCAAATTCTACGATTATCACGTCGGGAGAAATCTCTCCGTTATTCTCAACATCCGCCCTGTATCTAAGGATTCCGACCTCGGAAGGAGTTCCTCCGACGCCCGCCTTTACATACTTGACATTATCTTCATATCCTCTTCCGGCAAGATCGCAGAAGCCTTTAAAAGCGTTGTAAGCGTAGCAGTTTTCGTTGATAGGGATTGCTCCGGCACCCTGGGTTATGGAACCGCCGATAAAACCAACGGTTACTTCTTCGCCGCGTCTTGCTTTTTCGATTGCCCTTTTAAGTCTTCCCGTATTTCCCTTTTGAAGAAGGGATTTTTCTATCATTGCCTTGTAAACGGGGCTGTTAAAATCAATATCCTTATCTGTTTTTTGCTCGGGGGCCGTGTACCCGTCGTTCATATAAAAGCAAACGGATACTTTAGCCTGCATTCCGGCTTCGGGAAACTCGAAACGGATCTGACCGGGAACATTGTCATCCTCCGACCAGGTGAACTTATCGAGCTCCATCACCATCTCCATACCGTCGGAAGGAACATCCATATAAAGAGTGGTTCCGGATACGTACGGATCGGTCTTTCCGTACATCTGGAAAGCGAATCCTACGCTAACGGGCTCTCCGGGCTTTTTAACGGATACGCCTACGGAATGAACCTGAGCTCTTAAGCCTTCAACGGTATCAAGCTGAGCGATCATCTTTTCATCTTCGAGGCTGCCCACAAGTTTGGCGCTGGCCTTAAGACGTCCGTCGCTTTCGTATATAAACTGGATGCCTCTGCCGTCAGGCTGCGGCGATGCGCAGACATCCTTGTTTTTCATAATATAGTAGCAGGGCCTTTTCATTGTTGGGTCCTTAGGTGCTACCGGCCCTCTTCTGTCTTCGTTCATTTTTTTACCTTCTTTGCAGATCTTTAATCAAGCGAAAGCCGCCTAGTATATGCGATAATTTCCCGAAAGAGCAAGGAAAGCAAACATATAAAGGCAGTTGTCGTAATATCTTCTCTCGCCGGTTCTAAGGGGCATTTCGTAAAACTTCTTAACCCAGGTTTTCGCAATATCATCAAGCTTTGTGGCAAGAGTCGACTGAGCAACCGTTGCTGTGATGGCGAAGGGATGAAGCGCCTTCTCTCCGGCGATCCGTCCGTCTACCTCGTAGATATGGTAAGTATCATTTTCCATATCGTTTAAAAGCGCGCGCTGAATGTTATATGCCGCCTTAGTCTGGCCTTCGTCTTTTCC
Organism: Lachnospiraceae bacterium; assembly: GCA_017401005.1. Classification (GTDB taxonomy): domain Bacteria; phylum Bacillota; class Clostridia; order Lachnospirales; family Lachnospiraceae; genus AC2028. Next base: position 1,006 of record JAFPRD010000115.1, on the reverse strand, counting down.
AAACCATGCAAAGTCAAGTCCGATATTTGCAACTGTACGATAGGAATCGCTGAAGAACCAGTCGTGTCTGTCCTTAGTCCATGGGATAGGTCTCGACATGGGCGATCCGTCAAATTCAGCGTACTCTGCGGAAAATCCCGTATCGGGGTGGCAAGCCTCACTTAAGTAAACCCTGCTTACCTTTGCGGCCTCTTCGAAAAACTCCTTGTCCTCTTCATTTCCCCACTTAGCCCATAGCTCATAGAAATGAGGCAGATGGTAAGAAGGATCGGTGTAATCGATTCCGGGTACAAAGAGGATCTGGTGATTTTCTCTGTTAAACATCGGAGCGCCGGTCCTGCCGTTTTCTCCCTTATGGACCATAGCGGAAAGGATCTTTTTAGCCTCTGCGGAGTAATTTAAGTCTCCCTCTCCGTCTCCCCATCTGTGGCTTGCAAAGAAAAGTGCCATTACGAAGAATTCCTCTCCGTCTGGAGCGGCTCCGTTTGCATTGGGAGTTCCGTCGGTGGCGCAGGACCAGGCGAAGTATCCTTCGCTGTAGCCTTCCGTCATATACATATATTTCTTCGCCCATTTCCAGATACGGTCAAACTCATCTTTCATATCAAGCTGGACGCAGATCATCATTCCGTAGCTCATGCCTTCGGTTCTGGCATCAAAATTTCCTGTATCTTCAAGATAGGCCATACCATCCGAAGTCTCATGGTAAAATGAATCTTTACCATGGAAGAACTGCTCCTTTATCTCTTCGAGCCTTGCATTCACTTTGCTCTCGGGTATACCGATCTCGGCAAATACATTTCTGTAATTCGGGTTCATCTTTATCTCACTTTACTATATAGATTCAAAATCTTCGCTTGCTGCTCTTTGCGCTCCGGCGCATTCAAACTTTGCTTACATTTTCCCTATAAACAAATAGATTTTGAGCATACTCTCATATACTCAAAATCTATCATATAGCCCATTGTTAATTCCTACTAACTTTTGTTAAGGACTGGTCATATAT
>JAFPRD010000114.1:0-2072 GCA_017401005.1 Lachnospiraceae bacterium | reverse complement strand
GTGCTCCCGTTTACCAGTAAAAAGGCGTTCCGCACGCCATAAAGCTCTGCAGCCTTAAGCTCCAGTTCCCGTATCAGTCCTGTCGGGTTATGCAGGTTGTCAAAACCGGTGATCTCCGTGATATCGCAAGGGTACCACTTTCTTTTGTGTCCCGGCATGTGGAATGGGTATACGCCACTTTTATCATATTTCTCTAATTCAATATCAAGCCATTGCAATGTAATATTCCTTTATCGTTAGCTAAGATCCCTCGTCGGAGCCTTTGGCTCCTCGCTCGGGATGAATGTTTAGTCCAAAAATCTTTTAAGTTCCGGCATCCAGTCGGAGAGGAAGATCTCGTCCTTAAGAATGCTCTCATAAACCGGTTCCAGGAATCTCAGGATCAGTCCCACGCATTCGTCAAGATTCGGAGAGTTTAATCCTTTTTTCTTGAGAGTTTTCTCCCACTTGTCAGTCATCATCCTGCTGTCCTTCTGGCTCGAGAAGAATTCGAACCGTTTGGCATCGGGAGTTTTGCCCTCATTTTTAAACCTGTCGGACATGCTCTGATATATGGCGCGTCCGTAGATGTTGTTGTTGCAGAGGATGTTGTATACGGTAAGGAAGTCTTCGACCTGTGTGTTCAGAGACAGGGAGTTAAGCATGTTGTAAAGCTTTTCGGAAAGGACTTCCGTTGCCTCCGCATCGGTGAGAGGTTCAAATACATAGGGCTCGATGGGAGCAGTGGCCTCTTCCTGAAAGGGAAGATCTTCTTGCAAACTCAGGGACGGTTCTTGTGGTTCTGGTTCCGATTCCTGAACCACGGGGACGGTTCTTGTGATTTCCAATTCGGAATATGTGGGATTTTCCGGTTCCGAATCACGAGAACCGTCCCCGCGGTTGCGTATAGCTGCCTTGGCAACTTCGGCTTCAGCATCCGTCAGCCAGGCAACGATCATATTCATGACTTTGTCGCGTACGCGCCTCTCATCCGCATAGCGCATGAGCTTCTCTATGTCTTTAGTCGAATCATTAATAAAGGAAAAGACCGCCTCGCGGAAAACCGCTTTATCCACCTTGTCCATATATTTAAGTACATCGCAGATAAGCCTTTCCTTTTCATACAGCTTCATAAAGCCGTTTCCTACCGGCGTCTTCGCCACACCGAGAGTCAGAACCTCCGGCTTGGTGTAATACGGCACGATGGTCGGATAAGTAAGATTAAACCTGGATTTGGAAGTATTCTTATTTATGGCAATCTTCCAAACGCCGGGTCTTTCATTAATATAGCCGTGATAAAAGAGCGCAGACTCCATCGTCAGAACACCGTCCGGAAACAGAGCCGAAACAAGGGCTTCCTCCGGATACAGTTCCGGCGGCCCCGCGAAGTATCCGCTCTTAACCTTAACGATCTTTCCTTCATCCACAAAAGTCTGGATGCGGCGGTAATCTATGCCGAGGCTGGTAAGCTCGCCCGTCTTGCAGACGCCGCCTTTTTCCTCAAAAAGAGCCAGGATCTGCTCTAACTGATATGCTTTCTTTTCATCACGCCCCATGGGCATGTCTAAAACACTGTCCATATAAAAACTCCAAAAATGTAAAAAATTGCCACCCAATTATATTGCGGGAGTTTATATTTGTCAAATCGGCGAAAACTGCCGGTTGAAAACGTTTTGGATCATATATTTGACAGCAGTCATTTTAGGTGATATTATTACCCTACAGATAATAAAAATATTTTATTAATGGTGTGTGTTATGGATGCGATTCGTATAGAGTATGAAAGAATAAAGGAAATATTATCGGACATTAATGATAAATTACAGGGATATCCTAAAGGATATCTGCGTAAAAGACTAATAAAAGACAGGGAATATTATTATTTGCAATACCGGGAGGGAGAGCACGTTAAGAGTATTTATATTTCTCCCGATAGAGTTGAGTCTTTAAAAAAGGAAATCTCTGAGAGAGATGAACTAAAAAAACAGGCGAAAGAATTAGAGTCAAAGAAAAAGAATTACGAAAAACTGCTTAATATTCATTCTTCATACCGTCCGATACGTGATGTGGATTATGAAGATTACACCCTGTTT
>JAFPRD010000113.1:0-25615 GCA_017401005.1 Lachnospiraceae bacterium | reverse complement strand
ATTTATAAGATCTGTAAGCTTAGCTTTTCCGCCGATCTTCGGCTCTACGCTGTAGGCGCTTATGGGAAGATCGTACAGTCCGCCCTTTTGCCAGCCCTTATAAACCGATATTATATCCGTTACCGCTTCGCTCTCTAAGTCATCGTAGATTTCTCTGACGTCATCCACTGTAGTCATAACAACCGGAGTTGTTCCAAGGACCCAGCTTTCTCTCTCTGTTCCGAGGAAATCAACTCTTGTTTTGTATGAAGTATCGGATGCAATTAACAAACCGTTGGTTACAAGGTACTCTCTGTACGCATTTGCCATACCGGAATAGTCTGCTGAACCGCCTGATAAAAAGATGTATCTTACCTTAAGGTCTGAATGGCTTCTTTCCGATTCGAAAATGTGTAAGGATCCTGCCGTAGAGTTGTTACTGGTAGGCTGCGTATACGTCTTTCGGAGCGTAAACTTGGCGTAAGCTCTGTTGTAATCAACCGAAACTCCGTTTGGAATACACTCGATGGATGCTCTTGCCTCTCCCTCTTCTACAACTCCGAGGTATGCTATTTTATCATCCGTGTGTGCGATTCCAAAGACAGGAGCAATTACTTTCTCCGAATCGGATATGGTATTGTATTTGTCCTTTAAAAGAGTAGTTACGTCGGATTCATCAAATCCTATGTCGTTTCCGTATATCATTCCGGAAAAACCGCTCTTAAATCTTCCCTCTTTATCATTAAGATAGATTAAAGCTCCGTTTCCGTCCGGAACGAGAATATATCCTTCCTTGCTGTCTAAGTAGGAGTTACCCATATAAGGATAAATGGCGATGGTACCGATGTAGTAGCTGTCACCGTCCTCATGTATACTCTCATCCGGGATCCGTGCAGTTACTCCTTCGTCCGTGATCTCCACCTCAAGGGTCATTCCGAATCTGTATTTATTCCAGTAAAGGTCGGCTGTAAATCCCTTGTCAGTATACTTTATATCCTTTTTTACTTCGTCGTTTATAAGGTCTGCCTGCTGCGTATCGTCGTTTCCGTTGATCATCGTCAAAACCACAGCTGACTTCATAGCTCCGATCCAGCTTGCATTGTTCTTTCCGTCATCGTGGCTGATGGATGATTCCATATACGCGCCGGTTTCTTTATCCTCTACCACGAGAGAAAGGTCGCTCTCGTCCATGTATAAGCGGTACCCGGTGCTTTCTGCCACGAAGGTGTGACCGTTTATTTCGGTAGCAGCTTCGCTGACAGAAAGTCCAAGACCAAAGGGGAGGGTAGAGGTTTGCATCAATCCTAAAACAAGGGCTGACGCTAAGAGGGATGTAATTATTTTAGCTATTCTTTTATGAGCCAATTCGATACACCACCTCTCCGAATATTGACTGCAGGAAATCAAATACCTGCGACCAAAGTACATAAATAATAAATATGAGCAGTGCTACGATTAAGATCGTAAATATTGTAAGGAGTATGATCTTTATCGTCTCGCCTACCGTGTAGTTGTTTATCTCCTGAATACTGATAAAGACAAGTACCGCGATCCAAACCCACATACAAAGGCTTCCAAACTGTACAAAGAAGATCTCGTTGTTTGAAACAACATGTGAGAGGATAAACAGGATCGGTGTAAATATCAGGTACGGCGTAAAGCAGTAGATAAGCGAACAGTAAATATCTTTAAATCTTCCTTCGCCGTCGTTGATGGTACACATCAGATAGTTGCAGGATACTACAGCTATAAGCGCTATAAGTATCATTCCGATATCTGAAAGTACATCAAAGTTTCCTTCTCTTACGGTCTTGGTTAAGAATCCGCAAAAGTATTTGTTTACGATATAGAAAAGAGTTCCTATAACTAAAATAATATTTGCGGAAAGGACCGAAACCTTGCCTTCTCTCTTGATGCCGTAGCTTCCGTCGATGGGATGTCTGATAAAGTAAAACATATATTTTAGCTGCTTTATCAGTTTTACTTCACCGGCCTTTTGCAAAAGAGCCTTGGGCTTATCAAGGATATGCTTCTTTTTCTGAAGGTACTTTATCAGTATCGTTGCAATTACGATAATGATGATCAGTATTGCGACCCAGGTAAGATTCTTTTTAAGCCATACATTTCGGATCTCCCAAAAAGCATCCGAATAACCATCGGTGTCTTTTGCGATCCTTGCGTATCTGAGCGCACCCTCGTAATCTCCCTCTTTATAAAGCGCTTTTCCCATAGCCATATTGGCGTAGGTAAAGAGGTTGTTCATCTCGAGTACTTTACCGAGGGGCTCTTTGCTTTCCTCATATCGGCCCTTTGAGAAAAGGTAAAGAGCGTTATGAAGATAAGCTGTAAACTCTGTAGGTTCATAAACCTGTATCTGTGCTTTCTCGGAGTCAAGGACGTAAATCTTATCATCAAGTCCTATCTGGATAGCTTCGACCTTTGTGGAAAGTCCTATTCTTTGCTTTCCGTCGTCGCTTCCGCCGAACATAAAGAGCAGGTCGCCTTCATTGTTGTACTCGTAGATAAATCCGGTCTGTGTTGCTACGAATACGTTGTCATGGTTTCCGGCTGCTACCGCTGCCGGAATATCCGGGTAGTCGGTGGTCTCTATCATATTGACACCGGCAATATTGAGACGTTTTAAGGTGTCGTTTTTCTCGCCTCTGGTTATTGTGTAGATAACGCCCTTATCATCTATCGCCATATTATCGGGTGTCGCAGGGATATTGGACTGCATCTTTGCTCTTTGTGCGTCGGTAAGTACCGCCCTCCAGATGATAGTCCAGATATTTGCTTTTGTGGCGTTAGTTCCGAAGTACCCAAGGAATGTACCTCCCTCGACGGGGCTGATCTGAACAATGCCGTTTGTGTTTGACTCGCAGACAACGTACATTGTTCCGGATTTATTTGCTACGATCTTTAAGGGAAGGAAGTCCAGCGTATCGCCGTACATAGCCTCAGTAGGCTTTGTGTATGTGTTTGTAAGATTACCTTCCTTGTCAAATACGAAGATTGCTTTTGCGTCTCTGTCCGCAACGTATGTTGTGCGATCCTTTGTAACGTATATACCCTTGGGAGCTACAAGTATTCCTTCTCCGAAGGTCATTACCGGCTCGCCCTCCATATCGGACACCACAACTCTTGCGTTTCCGCTGTCCAATATGTATATATACTCGTCGTTTACAAGAGTAAAATCCGTCGGGGTAAGAAGGGTTTCTTCGCCGATCTTGGTTATAGTCTTGTAGGGAAGATAAGCCGTTTGTGTCTCTGTAACCGAGCCGTATCCGTCTACCGTGTATGTCTTGTAGGGTGCATCGGCAAAGGTCTGAAGGTAGCTTCCCGTAAGAACACTTCCCGCAAGTACAATTGGCAGTATCGCGGATTTAATTATTCTGATGAATCTGTTTTTCACGATTTCCACCTCTTAAACTTACTTGATTCCGGAATGTGCCATGGTGTTCATAACATTCTTCTGAAGAATGATGAAAAGTATAAGGTTTGGCAGGAACATGATCAGTGATGCCGCTGCCGCAATACCCTGACCGGCTACTGTATTGGTCGTTGTAGTTGAGGTCAGTGTGTTCATATAAAAGGCAAGTGACTTTATCGAGTCATCATTTACGTAATAGTTCGATGTCTCAAGGTTGTTCCAGACCTGCTGGAATACCAGGATCGCAGCTGTTGCGATTGCGGGCTTTATAAGAGGAAGGATTACTTTAAGGTAAATCTGCCATTCCTTTGCGCCGTCCATATACGCCGCTTCGATAAGGGAATCCGGCACCTGGTCCACAAACTGTTTTATCAGGAAAAGTCCAACGGGCAGTGCCAGAAGAGGAAGGATTTCCGCCCAGTAGGTGTCGATCATTCCGAGCTTGTTTACAACCAGATATCTGGGGATCATAACCGCTACGGATACAAACATAAGTGCTATCTGGTTGATCTGCATCATTATCTTTGCGCCCTTAAACTTTATCTTTGAAAGAGCGTAGGCTGCCATTGTCGAAAAGAGTAGGGAACCAAATACAACGGCAATAGTTACGAAGATACTGTTAAAGAAGTACTTCGAGAGAGGAATGCTTCCCGATCTCGATGCCTTGACAAGCTTTACGAAGTTATCAAGGGTCGGATGAAGCGTGATGAACTTCGGCGGGAAAGCGAAGAGCTCTTCCATAGGTTTAAATGCGTGGAAGATTATAAATACGATGGGAAGCCCGCAAAGAAGTACCATAGGAAGTACAAGCAGGTATATTTTTATCTGACCTTTTTCGAACTTGTCAGGGTTTATTCTGTGTCCTTTATATGCCATTTTTTGTACCTCCTTTCCTTAATCCTTCTCGCCAAATAGCTTTGTTGATACCGAGCTGAAAATCTGTACGATAAGTAAAAGTATTACAGAAACAGCCGCCGCATATCCCATCTCGTATCTGATAAATCCGTAGTCCTCGATGTGGTTTACGATAAGCTGTGCGGAATATCCCGGAGTAGGGTTTCCGGCGAGCATCGTCGCGATCGTACCGTTTTGGAAAGCTCCTACTATCTGCATAACCGCCGCAAAGAGCATCTGGGGTTTCATACTCGGGATTGTTACGTAGATCATCTCCTGGAATCTGTTCTTAACTCCGTCGATGGCCGCCGCTTCGTAGAGGGATTCATCTACGTTTAAAAGCCCCGCAAGGATTGATAAAAAGCCTACGCCCATGCTGCTCCAAAGTCCGATGATGATAACAATGGGTAGAAGGAAGTTCGCATTGGTCAGCCAGATGATGGGCTCGTTGATAAGTCCGATATCCATAAGCCAGCTGTTTAAGTATCCTGTCTGGTCTCCCGTAAAGAGGATCTTCCAGAGGACGCTCATAGCTACGCCGGTTGTCATACTCGGCGAGTAGAGGATAAGGGCAAATACTGTTCTTGGCACTTTGGGAAGGTTTGCAAGTCCAAAGGCTAAGAGAAATGCCAGCACGTATCCGCCGACTCCGACTATGAGCGCGTACTTTACTGTATTCGGAAGTACGTATTTCATAAACACATCATCGCTTGTAATAAGATTGATGTAGTTTAGAAATCCTACAAACTTCGGAAACTGGATCGCATTGAAGTTTGTAAAGGAAAGTATTACCGCCATTACGACGGGCGCTAAGATGAAGATCACAAAAAGCGCCGCGTAGGGGAATACGAATACGTAACCTGTTTTGTTATTGTGAGAGCGTTTTCCTACTTTTGTTTTTGACATAGCTCTAATATTCCTTGATTACCTACTAAGTTTACAGCTTAAAAACCAACATCATAATCTATCCGTCGGTTATTTATCCAGAATCGCTCTCACGGTATCAACATTGGGAGCGACATAGGGGGAGATAATATTACCATCGGAGTCGATGTAGCCGAATTCTTCGAGCTTGCGTTCGGTTTCACGGCTTACGGTTTTTACTACTTCGTCGATTCTTGAGCGGATGCTGTCTCCGTTTACAACAACATCGTTATATGCGTTAGAAAGTTCCCGCTCCATCATATAGCTGCCGGGAAGTCTGGGCGCTTCCAAGATGTACGCGGACTGTTCCATGATGATATTCTTGTCCGAGGTCGGATATGGAAGCATTCCGAAAGCTTCGATGTTCGCTGTAGGCCAGATGTACTCATCTCCGTATAGGATCTGGAGTCTTTGTCCGAACTGTGCCTGAACCTCTGCTCTTGACCACCACTCTAAGAAATCCCAGGCCTTTTGTTCTCTTTCGGCATTCGATTTAAACATTACCGAACTTTCTGCGCCGCCGGCCATATATCTTTTGGTCTCTCCGGTCTCTGGATCTTCTACACCCGGAACAAGCTTTATAGCCCAGGAGTTTGCAATCTCGGGAGCCGCGTTCAAAATAAGGTTATAGGAGTTGAAGTCCGCAATTCCTATAGGAAGGTCACCGTTTCTGAAATGCTGGTAGAAATTGGGTACATCCACCGGCAAGTCGTAGAGTGTGAAAAGTTCGGTCAGCTGTGTAAATCCTTCAACTGTCTCCTCACTGTCAACGGTTATATCGAGGGCTGTCTCTCCGTAAAGGCTTCCGCCGTTTTGGAAGATAAGAGGAGTCGTTCCGTGGAAGTTTCTCATAGCCGCCATAGGTGCTGTCGGATAGTAAACATTAAGTCCTCTCATCTGGAGATCCGGAAGCATCGCGATCAGCTCATCCATTGTATCGGGCGCTTCAAGTCCGAGCTTACTAAGTATGTCTGTGCGGTAGAACATTACATAGAAGTTCATTGTTTCGGGAAGGGAATATAATCCGTCTCCCACAACGGAAGGAACAAGCATTCCGTCCGAGTATCTGCCGAATACTTCTTTGTAATTGTCAAACTGCGTCATATCAACAAGAGCGCCACGTATTGCAAGGTCGTAGGGTATCGAGTAATTGATGCCCGTTGCGATATCCGGCGTATCTCCGGATGCATTTGACAGGATGAGCTTTTGCGCATCCGTCATAAGGCAAAGGTCAACTTCAATTCCCGTCTCCGGGGTAAACTCTTCGTCGATCATCTTCTGCATGATCTCGACGTATGTTCTCGGTCTGTTTACCCAAACCTGGATATGGCTTTCATCTGTGTTGCTCGATGAATAAGACTGACCGAAGAAGGAATTGAAAAATCTTGCTATCGACATTCCGATTCCTTTAAAGAATCCCTGTCCCTTTGGAAGCTTGGCATCTTCCTGATAGATATATATTCTGTCGATTGCAAGATCGTTATCTCCGATAAGGTCAACAAAGTTTGCAATCTGTGTGTTTACCGAGTTGGTACTGGTTGAGAGCTCTCCGACTCTGTATACGAGTTCGTTGGGCTCGTCCGCCAGATCCTGAAGCTGTCTTGCCGCTATAAGTAAATATGAAAAAGCGGCTACATCTTCGGGCTTTTTTGCATCCACATATACGGCAGCTTTTTCTGTTATCTCGTAAAGCTCATCGGTCCAGCCCTGAAGCCTTTCCTGTATGTCGGGGATGTATCTTGTAAGTCTTAAATCTCTGTATTTATCTGTATTGGTTCCGGCAACCTTTGTTACTTCCAAAGAAAGGTCACTGATACCGCTCATTATCTCGTCTACTTTTTCAAGAGCGTAGCGCAGGTTTTCGGCGCTTATTGTAAGGGAAACGGTATGTTCTCCGGGCTCTAAATATACGCTTAATTTCTCGCCGTTTTCGTCTTTTAACGTTCTTGTTTTAAAATTGTTGCATGCCTCTACTGCATATGAGTAGAAAGCTTCGTTCGGAATCTCTCCGTCGATCCTCCAGTCCACAAAAACAGGGAAGTCATTTTTCTCGGACTGTCTGTAGTTCATCCCGATGTAGTAGTAACCGGCTGTTTCTACATCAAATTTGTATGTTACCGTCTGCCCTGCCTCATTGAAGGAATCTTCGTCTATAAGGTTAAGGACTGTTGTATTTACATTTAAAGGATTGATCTTTGAGGAGTACTCTCCGGTCGCATGTATCGAAGAATCATTTCTCTCGTAAAAGTCCTCAGCTTCGATTGTAATAAGTTCGTTCCCTTTTGCCTTTTCGCTTCCTTCATAGGAAGGTATCTCGCTAGGAGCCTCAAGAGTTAATCCGCCGAGAAGGACTGTTCCCTCCTGCATAATAAACTCAAGTTCATGCTCACCTTTGGTTAGTTCTATTTCAAGGGGAGCGGAATATCTGTAGCCTGCATCTCCGAATGTTTTATGTTCCCACTTTATATCTTTCTCAGGGAGAGCCACTATCTCGTTTCCGTATCTGTCAGTGTCAACATTTTTAGAGATCCATGTTGTCTCGAAGACCATGCTCCTTGCTTCGTAGAAAGGATAATCTCCGTCTATCTTTACCCCGATCTCTACGGGAAGAATTGAAGTATCGTAAGAAAGATAGTCAAGTCCTATAAGGTAAAGAGCGGTTTCGGGAACATCTATCTTCATCTTGAAGACATCTCCCGCGGATACTCCGGCAACTTCCTTTGCTCCCTCGTATCCGTAGCTGTCGCTTACAAGGATCGATGTATCCTCGATTCGATCTGCCATATAAAACGTAACAGTATCCGCTTTGTATTCCGTCGCGGTATATCCTGCACTGACCTTTGTGTAATTTGAAGAAAGTCTGTCGGATGTAGCGCTGATATCTACGGACAGTTCTGTGCTTACTGCTTCTGCGCTATCCGCAGTCCCATCTGTCTCCTCGGCATAGGTAAAAGATGCCTGTCCCAATGTGAAACCAAAAACAGCAGCTAACGAAACCAATATGGATACTGATTTTTTAATCTTGTTACGAAACATAACCGGATCTCCATTACTTCCCGGGTCCGGCCCTTAAACCGGACCCGTTTGTAATTATTCTTTAAACTGTTACTTCGAGGTGAAGAACGCTGCTTGCGGGAATCTTGAACTTAATCTTGTTATCCTTGAAAGAAACGTCCTCAAACTTTTCTACCTTAACGGTATTGGGCTTAGCGAAGGTGTTGTGCGCATGAATCTCGCCGCCTACGATCTCGCCCTTGATGCTCCCTATCTTGCTTCCGGCGATCTCACCATCTACAGAGTATGCTTTCTTGATTGAAAGGTTGGTTACTGTGATGTGGATCTTTCCGTCCTTTCCTACAGATACGGACTCTGTAAGGTTGGGAACCATGTTCTCGTCCTCAAGTCCGATCTCTTCAGTCTCAAGGAAGCTTTCAACAAGCTCTGCATCCTGATGGTGCTTGTACATATTGAATACATGGTAGGTAGGAGTCTTTACCATCTTGTCTCCTTCGGTAAGGAGTACAGACTGGAGCACGTTTACCATCTGAGCTATATTTGCCATCTTTACTCTGTCACAGTGCTTATTGAAGATGTTAAGGTTGATACCTGCAACAAGCGCATCGCGGATGGTGTTCTGCTGATAGAGGAATCCGGGATTTGTTCCGGGCTCTACGTCATACCAGGTTCCCCACTCGTCAACGATAAGTCCGACTTTATGCTGTTTGTCGTATTTATCCATGATTGCGGTGTGGTGGTTGATAAGGTCTTCCATGTAAAGAGTCTTCTTTAAGGTCTGGTACCAGATCTTATCGGTAAACTCTGTTGCGCTTCCCTTGTTCTCCCATCCTCCGGGGAAGGTGTAGTAATGGAGGCTGAGACCGTCCATAAATCCGTGAAGGAATTCGGGAGCTGCAAAGCAGGTCTGCATTACTTTATCTGTCCAGTTGTAATCATCTACGTTAGGTCCGCAGCAAACCTTAAAGATAGGAGCATCGGGCTTATAATTTCTAACGTAAGTCTGATATCTGCGGTAGAGGTTTCCGTAATACTCGGGAGTCATGTTTCCGCCACATCCCCAGTTCTCGTTTCCTACTCCGAAGTAATCAACCTTCCAGGGATCCTTACTTCCGTTTTTCTTACGGAGGTCAGCCATAGGTGAAACGCCTTCGAAGGTCATATACTCGACCCACTCGCTCATCTCCTGAACTGTTCCGCTTCCAACGTTTCCGTTAACGTAAGTCTTGCAACCGAGCTGTTTTGTGAGTTCCATGAACTCGTGTGTTCCGAAGCTGTTGTCCTCAACGACTCCGCCCCAATGAGTATTGATCATCTTCTTACGATTCTTCTTGGGTCCGATACCGTCTTTCCAATGGTACTCGTCAGCAAAGCATCCGCCGGGCCAGCGAAGAACGGGAACCTTGATCTCCTTGAGGGCCTTTACGACGTCCTTTCTCATTCCGTTTACATTAGGGATCTTTGAATCCTCGCCAACATATATTCCTTCATATATGCAGCGTCCGAGATGCTCGGAGAAGTGTCCCTGAAGCTCGGGATTGATGTGTCCTTTCTTTTCATTAGGATTAATGTAGAATTTAGCCATTCCTTTTCCCCTTTCGGTTAAATAATTTATTTCCTCTTCATTTTCCTATACTGTTCATTAATAGAAAAGCTTGTTTTGTTAAGTAAATTGTTTATCTTTTAACAATTTCCTTGTATTAGTTTACTTCTTACTGAAAAGGTTCATCATTTTCGAGGTAAATCTTATTTGTATTTCACTTTTGAGTGAAATGCTATGCTTTTCGATGAAACTTAACTATAATGTACTAATTCCGGAATGATATTGCAACTCCTTAATCGTTTAAGTGAATTAGAAAATAAAACTAAAAAATTGTGCAATTTTACCAACAGTATTTCCCCATTGACAGCAATTATTGCACATTGTATAATTCATTTTAAGTGTTGACTTTATTATTAAATATTTCACTTTAATATTTCATTTTAATAAAGTCTTCTATATATAATCATAGAAAAGGGGATAAACGGGTGCTTTACTTTAAGTCTTTAGTAGAAGCAGAAGAAGTTTTTAAGGCCTTGAGTGCGCCTATGAGACTCCGGATCATGGAGCTCATCAGTGAGAACGATCAACTTAGTATGAACGACCTTGCCGAGACGCTTAATCTTACCAACAGCGCTATTTCAATGCATGTAAGTAAGCTTGAAGCAGCCGGCCTTGTGGCAGTACAGACCACATCAGGTAAGCGCGGCATAATGAAGGTGGTGCGTCCGATTCACGAGAGGCTTATTGTTGATATGGCCGATATGGGAGATAAGACATCCAAGGCCTGCTACACCGATGAAATCTCCATCGGACAATATATACACGCCGATGTGCATCCCACATGCGGTCTTTCCACCGCCACCAAAATAATCGGCGACCTGGACAATCCCAAAGTATTTTCTTATCCTGAGAGATTTAAAGCGGATATCCTCTGGATCGGCCACGGCTCGGTTACATACAACCTCCCTAACAGATTGATCTCCGGTCAAAAACCCAGCGAGATTCAGATATCCTTTGAAATATGTTCCGAGTGCCCTGAATTCAATGATGATTATCCCAGTGATATCTACTTTGATATAAACGGTCACTCCCTCGGAAAATGGATCAGCCCCGGAGACTTCGGCGGTAGACGCGGAATGCTTGCTCCCTTTTGGTGGCCCGAGAAATTAAACCAGTACGGACTTCTAAAAACCTTAATCATTAACAATTCCGGAACCTTTATGGACGGCACCCACAAGCTTTCGGACACCACTATCAGGGACCTTAATATCGATTACAACAGCGATATCAATTTCACCTTCTCCGTGCCGGAAGATACTGCAAACTGCGGTGGCCTTACACTATTCGGCGAGACCTTCGGAGATTACAGCCAGAACATACAGGTTAAGCTATACTACGAGGAAGGCTAAGAAAAATGACACAGGGGGACGGGGTTGGGGGTTCATTTTCAGATAATTTTGAAATCATTCTGACTATGAACCCCCAACCCCGTCCCCCTGTGTCATTTTATATATTGATATGGTAGCACCAATCAACTCATTAATCTATTGCTCTTCTGTTATGGTTTCCTTTGACTTGTAATAGTCCTCAAAAAGTTTATTTGCTGCATTTATAGTGTCGCTGCAAATTCCCGGGAGTTCTCTTCCCCATGTTTTTGTCGCCTGCTTGAAGCCTTTCTCCATAGCAGCCTGCATTTCCTTCATCTTATCCACATCATCGCCGGCAAGTGCGCTGGCGAAATCAAAAAGTCTCTGGGATGTCTGCTTTACTCCCCAATAACCGTCTTCAGAAATATCTTCCTGAGCCTGAGCCTTAGTGGCCGGATCAACCGTGAAATTGCCGCTGGCAAGTGTTTTCCAGATATCATCTTCTGTAGCGATTCCGAATGCGTTCACCTGGCCTGATAAGGTCTTCTGTACGAGACTGATAAGCTGCTGTTTGCGCTCCTCTGCCGCAGATTTAAGCTGACCTGCAATCTTTTCTCTGTCCTCAGCGCTCATCTTGTTAATCTTATATGTGGAATTATCGATTTTCTCCTCGGATTTTTCGTAAATAACGCCGTCAGTATTGGTTTTTTCCGCGCTTTCTGTTTTTGTTTCTTTTTCGGGCAAAACGTTTGTCTTACCATAGTTCGATGTATAGTTTGAGTAGTCTGTTCCGATGTTCATAGCCATAATTAATCCTCCTTGATTATCATGTGTGCCTGCTTTCGTTAATATTTCCGTTCCCTACTTAGATTTCCTTATCTATTGCCGCTCCCTTTACATCTTCCTCGAGAAGCTTCATCTTGCTCATCATTTCCTTGATTTCTTCCTGTGCGCCGCTTATATCCGCATTTTTCATCTCGCGATCGGTTACGGCTTCGAGAATATCTTCGGTAAATTCTTCCTGTTCTTTTTTCTTTTCTTTTGCTTTTTCGATCTTCTCTTCCAGTTCTTCCTTCTTTTCTCTTTGGGCCTTTGCTTCCTCTTCCTTTTTCTCCTGCTCTTCGTCGATATGCTCTTTTCCCTCTTCGTAGAGCATTCCGAGAATTTCCTTATCGGCAGATTCAATAATTTCTTCCGCCTGATCTCTCGCATCAAGCATAGGACTATATTTAAGACGCTCTATCTTTGATCCGGAGATAATAGCATTTTCGGTTTTTATGTCGTTCTCCGAATCGTATATAAAGTCGGCATAATATCTCTCTGATTCCTTAAGTTCCATAGCCCGGTGCTGATATTCAGTAAGGCCCTTTGCCCTGATGTATCCCACTTCATTCATTTCTTCCCGGGTAAGCGTTACCTTCGATCCCTTGGTTCTGGAATCGGCTTCCTTTTCAAGGAGTTTTAATTGCCTTTCCTCTTCACTGTTCTCATCAATGCCGTATTCGCTTCTTAGCAACTCGCGGCTTTCCTTCAATCCCCTTATTTCTTCCTTATATCCGACAATATCGCTCCTGATTTCACGTATCTTCTGTCTGTGCGAGTCAAGATCATTGTCGATTTTTTTCTCATTTTCAAAGGCATCTCCGATTATCTTCATTGCAGCTTTTCTTGCCTGACTTCTTTTTGCCGCAATAGGATCAAATTTTTCTGTCAAAGCCGCTCCGTTAACGGATTTTGAAGAACTGTTTTGCCCCTTACTCTTACCGTCTGCGGCACGGTTCGTGCGGGTTTCATCTCCCACAAAAATCGAATTATTTCTTACCTGCATAACGCACCTCCTTGTGCTCTATGAAAAACCTCCGGTTATCTTATATATCGACATTATTATACAACACTTTATGACACAGGGTGACGGGGTCCAATTATGCCTCTATTTAAGGATTCTTCGTCCACTCTGATCCGACATCTAGTTTATTCTCAGTAAGAAAAGAATCCGGCACTGTTACGTATTTCTCATTTCCGTTTTCGTCTGCAAGCGTAACAGAAACCATTGGTTCGTTCCCGTTTCTTTCCTCACAGCCATATTCGCCATCAAATATCTGCTTGATTGTCCACATAAATTTTTCCTTCTTTTTCAATATTCCATTATTTCTTTCTTCCCGATTCGATAAGTTCTTTTTCAAAAGCCTCAGGATTCTTAAGATAATAATCCTGATGATATTCCTCTGCTTCATAGAAATTCTTGTAGGGCAGAACTTCTACATAAGTCTTTTTACCTGAACTACTTTCAATCTCATTAAGTTTCTTTATAGCAAGTTCCTTCTCGCTGTCGTCATTATAGAATATAGCCAAAGTGTAAGAAAAACCTTTATCGATAAACTGACCTTCCGCATCGAATGGATCCACGTTTGCAAAATAGATATCAAGCAATCTGTCGTATGAAACCTTCTCAGGATCATAGACAAGTTTTATAGTCTCCCTGTGTCCTGTCTTCTGGTGTTTTACATCCTCATAAGTGGGATTAATCTCGTCTCCTCCGGCATATCCGCATATAACCTTTTCAACACCATTCATTTTATATATGGGAGTCACGCACCAAAAACATCCTCCCGCAAAATATGCCTCTTTCATTATTTTTCCGCTCCTATCTCAAAATGTCTTCTTACGATTCCTTTATCTACCTTGCTAAAGGGACCGCCCTTGTCAACGATATCAACAGTTCCATCCTCGTTTAACCGGATTTTGAACTTCTGCTGATTAATTGCGGTAGGTGCAAGAAGAGCCATCTCAACGCCCTTATTAAACCATTCGGGTCTGTCACCTTTTGCTTCTATCACCTGCTCAGGCGTCTTTGATTTGTGAGGTCTTCCCTGATCTTTACCGTAACCAACAGCTATACTTATAACAAGCTTTTCATCATCCGCTACATCAGCATCAATGTTTTTCCTGCTAAAGGTCCCGGCCCAACAGGTATTAAGACCCATCTTCTGGATTTCAAGAACAAGTCTTTCTCCATAGTAGCCAACCCTTTCTTCCAGGGTTTCATCGTCTTTACCCACACAGGCTATTACGCTGGGAGCGCTGGATAATCCCATCGCCCTATTAAGGAGCCTATTGTATGTTGCTCCAGCATTTTCTTTAAGCTGAAGATGAAGATTCCCTTCTTTGTTGACCTCTTCAATTAAGGCTTTGATCTTTTCCTTCTTTTCAGCCTCGATCTCCTTGCTTTCATAATTACGAACACTGTGTCTTTCCTTGATTGCCTCGATATCGTTCATAATTTTTCCTTTCATACTTAAATGCTCATTTTACTTTGCTCTTTTTTATCTTCTCGTTTGTTGATTTGAAAGCCTTATCAAATATCATACCATCATAGTATTTATCGTTATTCTATACAGAACCAGAATTCCCCGTTAGTGCACTTCTCATCTGTCTCTACAATGATGTAAACATAGCCTTTTTCGACATATCCGCCATGTGAATCCACGCCCTCACCAGCGCTAAGAGCAAACAGTTCTTCTTTTGTTCCGAAATAATCATAGTAGACCTTCGCGCTTCCAGACTCCAACTTTGCTTTGTAGGTTATATCTCCTTCACCAAAGCTCTTCAGCTTAAAAACCATGCGTCCATCAAATGTTCCAAAGCTCATATCTGCTTCTGATCCATGATTTGAATGTACGAAACTTGTAGCTTTGTAGCTTGATGAATAACCACATCCAGCTAATGAAATAATCGTTAATAATACAATAAGTGTTGCATAAACCTTTTTCATGTAATTCTTTACCTCCCACATAATTACACATTATTATATTTTAAGCATTGCTGCCACGCAGAGAAACATTATCCATCCAAATACCGCAGACATTATCCTACCCTCCGTAATACTCGTTCACAAGATTAATGATTTCATCCTTTGGCACGCCCGAGAGCCTTGCTTCCGAAACGATGCGCTTTAGTTCAGACCGGTTTCCGGAACTGATTCTGCCCTGCTTTTCAATCTCAGTGCGTATTCTTGCTCCGTTTTTTCTGTCCGTCATGATATAACCTTCTGTTTTTAACAGCTGGTATGCTTTGCTCACCGTCATAGTATTTATCCCCATATCAAGAGCCAGCGCCCTGACCGTTGGAAGCTGCTCCCCCGACTCCAGCTCTCCCGATGAGATTCCCATGACTATCTGGTTTCTTATCTGCTGATATATAGGGACATCCGACAATTCATCAATCCGTATTATCATACAGTTTTACCTTTTTCGCTGTCCTTTCTGTACAGCAGGAAATATGCTCCGAAGAACGTTGCAAGGCCAAAGACCGCAACGATCACCTCCAGCATAACGGGGCTGATCTCGATCACACCTGCCATCTTTAGTCCCGCTAATGAATCCATCGCTGTATGGAGCAAAATTGCCAGAGGATAGAGCCATAATTTCTTTTTATCCTTGCATGCATAAAAAACAAGGATTGATGCACCGGTATGAAACATAAAGGCAAAAATGCGCTCAACGACACCTATAGCCAAGTCCCCTGCGGAAAAAGCTGCAAGCTGCTCTGCTACGGCGTATCCCTGCTCTACCTGCTCCGGTGCCAGCGCCGCTGCCTGCGCGATCAGATTGCCATATACTCCGGCATTTATCATAACCGCATAAGCGATATTGGTGATATAAGTAAGACCGAGTATAAGCATCACCTCTATGCCGCCGTGACCTATACCATACGAAATTCCCGTCTCGCGGTTTTTTCGCTTTCTGAGAACAGTCTTAAATGCCACTAGTCTGCCTGTCTCTTCAAAGACTCCGGGAAATAATCCAAGGACCAGAGCCCAGAGAATAGGCCTTGCGTTTAGAAACTTAGCCGCCCCATGAAGCGAAAGCCCCATCTGTGTGGGAAAGACCAAAACGTTCTGAATCGACTTTTCAAGTATCAGCGCAAAGACAATAAATGTGGCAGCACCGATTAAAATGGTCGTAAATCTCTCTTTTTTCTTAACTTTCCAAACGATAGCTATGATAAGCGGCGCAAAAAGAAAAATGATAAGTCCAAGGACCATCAGCCCAATCTGCGCGCCTCCAACTTTTGCAAATTCCATATACCCTTCCTCCTGTGTCATTTAGATTTTCAGTTCATCCGGTGTAACCTTACAGGGAAGAAACAGGATTTCAACCCCGGCTTTTTTTGCTTCTTCAAAAGCTTCGGCAAATTCAGGGTGGGTTGCTATATTGGGTCTTACCTCATATACCCCCTCCATCTGTATTACAAAGGCAAGAATCGCTCGATATCCCTCTTCCTTTGCCTTTATGAGCTCACGCAAGTGCTTAACGCCACGCTCTGTGGGCGCATCCGGGAAGTAGCCGATACCGTCAACTTCAAGCGTGCACCCCTTGACTTCCATAAGGAACTTTTCATTTCCCTTTTCCATATAAAAGTCAATGCGTGAATTACCGTATGTATATTCAGGTACTATGCGGTCGTACCCTTTTGTATCCAGCCATTCTTTAACGACCTTGTTCGGAGCCTGACTGTCGATGTTAAACAGTACCCCAGTACTTTTCCTCACAGCCACAAGATCATACTTTGTTTTTCGCTCCGGCGTACCCGGCTCGGTCAGCCACACTTCGCATCCCGGTATCAACAGTTCTTTGCACCTTCCGGTGTTTTTCACATGCACCGTTTCCTCATGCCCATCTACCAAAACCTTCGCAATAAAACGGTTTGGGCGGGATTCAAAAACGGCTTTAATTATGTTTTTATACTTCATATTTTATATTCCTTAGATATAACCATTATACTCTATATGCCGAAGAAATAACTACCTCAAACTACCTTTATTATTCATAATTCCGGGCAATAGTCTTTTCTTAAAATGTTACAGAGAGTATAATGAACCCGCGCAGGTAAGCGTAAATCAGCTGATGGATTATTTTTTTGAGATCATTGATCCATATAGCGTTAATAAGCAGGGAATAGATGAAGGTCCCAAGTACAGAACCGGAATATACAGCGAAAATGAAAAACATCTGGAAGAGGCAAGAAAATATATAGATTTATAAGTAAAACAACATAGATGCCGATTATGTTATACTTAAAAAAAAATCTTAGAGGTATTTTATGAACGACCTGATAGAAAAAATCGCTTCCATTGTAAAAGAAGCAAGTAAAATAATGATGGACTCCGAGGCGAGGAGCGGTATAAATCAAAAGGGCAACAGCTCCAACTTTGTTACGGATTCGGACTTAAAAATCCAGGAATTCCTTTCAAAAAGACTCACGCTGCTCTTACCCGGAAGTACGATCATCGGTGAAGAAAAAGACCAGACTGATAGCTCGGGTGAATATGTCTGGGTCATCGATCCGATCGACGGAACCAGTAATTTTATAAGAGATCTCGGCCTGAGCGTAATCTCAGTCGGATTAATTAAAAAAGGTGAGCCTTTCATCGGTGTGATCTACCATCCTTACCGGGATGAAATGTACACGGGTCAGGTTGGAAGTGGCGCTTTTCTTAACGGAAAATCGATCAAAGTATCTGACAAAGATTTTGAACATTCCATCCTTTGCTCAGCTATGAGCTTGTACAATAAAGATTACGCCGCGCCCTGCTTTAAAATAATCGAAAAAATCTATTACAAATCAGACGATCTTCGTCGCCTGGGCTCTGCAGCATTAGAGCTTGCCCTTTTGGCCGCAGGAAAAGTTGAGCTATACTTTGAAATCCGCGTATTTCCATGGGATGCAGCCGCCGCTTTCGCTATAATACAATCGGCCGGTGGCTATGTCGAATGCTTGCATAACGAAGGCTTTCCATTAGACAGGCCCTTTGGAATAATCGCTGCCAACAATAAAGATAATTTCGCAAAACTAAAAGAAATCGTACTAGAGGAACTTCCCAAAGCTCCATACGATGAAAGGATTTAAAATGTTTTTTCAGAATAATAAAAAGATCAACGAAAAGATCCGTATGGAGCAATTCTCAAAAAAAGACTTCATGAGCCTTGAGATCAGCTACGAGAAAACTGTTGAAGAGCTGGGACTTCAGCAAACAAAGCGTGACCAGATCATCGCCCTTTATCTCTCAATCCTCGGCTTTGTAATTCCCAGCATCATCAATTTAAACGTCCCCCGGATTGCAAAAGGGCTTGGCTTTTTTGTAATCTACCTGATCGGAATTCTTTTTTGCAGGATTGTCATCAGGTACCGCATCTACAAGGAAGTATATTGGATAGCCTGCAGAGTCATTTCCCAGCTTTACAATATCAAATCCGAGGCGAGAAACAAAGAAACTGTTCAGACTCTTTTTTACAGAACTCTGAAAAAGAACTCTCCAAGCGTTGTCATAAAAAATAAAAAAGGCCGCATCAGCGTCTGGAAATCTTTTAAAAAGCAGCTTTCCAGTGCCGAAATGACCCTTTTTAACATCCTTTTGTTGTTTACCTCTTTCATCGGCGGCATTTCTGTTGCATATATGTTCAGAGCAGGCTATCTTGCCACGACGATAGCTTCAGCACTTGTCACCGCCTTAATTCTTTTCACATATTTTAAGCTCAATCGCCTTTACGTGACCTCTCTTCTTGATCAGTACAAGTGCGTTGATTCCGGCGATACCAAGGATTTATCAATTCCCTTTAACAAAGCATGGATGCTCCACTGCTACGTCGACGACGACGAATTCAATCCCGAAAAAGAGACCCCCGAGGAATAATTCCACAGAGGGTGCGTCAACGCCTAAAATGACCCCCCACCCCCGTCCCCGGGTGTCATACTGTCGCATATAGTTTATACTTTTAGTATATTATACTTTTTGTAACTGCCATAATATAATACTTGATGTAAAAGGTACGCGTGAGTAAAAAGGAGGATTTATGAAAAAGCTTTTTGTTTTTACTTTGATAGGCGTTATGGTGCTTGGACTTACCGCATGCGGTGGTGAGGATGTCAACTATGACGTGGACATCGATGATTACGAATACGATGAGGACAATGATTACAACGAGTACGATGCCGAGGATCAGGGCGGCTCAGAGACTTCTGAGTACAGTGAGACCGGAGATGAAGGCCAGTATGGAAGTGACGCGGCAAGCGTATACTACGATACCTGGCAGGCTGATTATGATTACAATACCTACTATAAGTTTGATGAGTTGGGAACATGGTATAAGTGGAACACAAAGGAAAATATAAATGAGTCCGGTTCGTACGAACTGATCGACGGATATCTTAACCTTTATGATTATGAAGGCAACGAGGTTCATCACTTGTACGGTGACGATGCAAACACCCTTATTGATGAAGACGGGGGATTCATCCACAGATACGATCCTGCTAATGACCCTGCTCCGAATTACGGCGATCCCTTGGAAAATGCAGATTATGGTTTAGACTGGGATAATGACGGACCTCTTTCAGACATTGTGGATACGTGGGTTTACATGGGTTATTACGACACAGATAAGAAAGATGATACAACCTACATCTTTGAGGAGGACGGCTCCTACAGACATCAGGACTTCGAAGGAAACGTCATGGATTACGGCACATACGAAATCGATGCAAACGGAGACTACTATGAGACAGATCTGTATCTCAACGCCGACGATGGATCCCAGTATACCTTCAGGATCATGTACAGCGGCGATTACTTTATAGAAGATTCCGAACACTATTACCTTTTCAGAGTGAAGTATCTGCCATAGTAAAGAAAATATATTTTTTTGACAGCCGGGGGGTATGACCCCCCGGGACGGGGTTGCTGTGTCATTGTCAGAATATTCAGAAAATAGCCCACTGACTCCGTCCCCATGGGTCATCTATGGGTCACCCCGGCCACCTTAGTCCAGCCTGAATTCCAGAGTTTCCCCGTCTACGCTGCTGTCGCAAAGCCATACATTAAACTTTCCGGGCTCGCTTTCCCATTTTTCTTCTGCAGTCCAGAAGCGGAGCATCTCTTCATTTATTTCAAAGCTGACGACTTCCTCCGCTCCGGGCTCCAAAGATATCTTTTTAAAGCCCGCCAGTTCTCTTATTGGACGAACGCGGCTTCCGGTAACATCTCTTAGGTAGAGCTGAACCGTGACATCTCCCTTCATATCTCCGGTATTTCTAACCTTTACAGAGGCCGTCAACGTCTCATCGGACCTCATTTTCTCTTTGCTTAAACTTGCCTCGCTGTATTCAAAGTTCGTGTATGAAAGGCCGTATCCAAAGGGATATAGTGCCCCGTTTTCACAGTCAAGGTATCTTGAAGTATATTCGGAAGGTCCACTAGCGGGCTTGGGGCGTCCGGTGGAATACATATCATAATGCAAGGGCTCCTGGCCCACGGTATAAGGAAAGCTTACGGGTAGTCGTCCGGAAGGAGCTACCTTTCCTGACAAAACATCCATCACGCCGTTTCCGCCTTCCGTGCCGGGCAACCAGCAGACAAGCAGTGCATGCGATACCTCTGCTGCTTCCTTAAGTTCAAGGGGACGTCCGGTAAATATCAAAGTTATGAGCTTCTTTCCGCTTTTCCTGATCTCATTTAAAAGATTAAGCTGTACGCCGGCCAACTTAAGGCTCGCCTTACTGGTTGCTTCGCCCGACTGTGTACTGTCCTCTCCGAGGCAAAGTACAATTGTATCAGCCCACTTTGCGGCTTCTACGGCCTCCGATAAAAGCTTTTCATTTTTCTCCTGCCAGTTATCAACATGGCAAATGCCTCTTGCCGTCACGCTGTCCTGATCCATCATGGTACAGCCTTCGGCAAACTTAATATTACCGGACTCATATATTTCCGAAGCCGCCTCAAATACAGTTACAGTATTCTCATCCTCGCCGGAAAAAGCCCATGAGCTCTGAAGCCTCTTTGTGTTCGCAAAAGGGCCGATAAATGCGATTTTTTCGCTATCCGATTTATTTAAAGGCAGTGCCTTATTTTTGTTTTCCAGAAGAACAAGACTCTCGGCAACAACCTTTCTTGCATGTTTTCTGCTTTCTTCCGTTACAGCAGCTCCCACTTCAGGGTCGATTCCCCTGAAAGGATCTTCAAAAAGTCCGAGATCGTTTTTCATATTCAGAACGCGCAAAACCGCCTCGTCCAGCATCTTCTCAGAGATCTCGCCGCTTTTTACCAGTTCTTCAAGGTATCCGCTGTAACAACCGGAAGTCATGTCAATGTCAACGCCGGCCATCATTGCCTTGTAGGCTGCATCTTTTTGATCCTCGGCAAAGCCGTGATTTATCATCTCTCCAACTGCCGCCCAGTCGGAAATCAAAACTCCCTTAAAGCCAAACTCTTCCCTTAAAATCTTCTTCATAAGGAATGTATTTCCCGTAGCAGGGATGCCGTTTATGGTATTAAAGGATGTCATGACCATGGCGGGATTTTTCTTTATAGCCTCACCGTACGCACGAAGATAATGCTCCCTCAAAGTATGCTCCGAAAGCTCGGTATTGTTATAATCCCTGCCACCTTCTCCTGCGCCATAAGCAGCGAAATGCTTAACACAAGCAGCGATGTGACCCTGATCTTTTAGATCATCACCCTGATAACCTTCAACCATCGCTACAGCCATGCGAGAATTCAGATATTTATCCTCGCCGGTGGACTCCATGATTCTTCCCCATCTTGCGTCCCTGCAAAGGTCAGCCATGGGAGAAAAAGTGGCGTGAACGCCGTCTGCAGAAGCCTCTCTCGCCTGCATGGCAGCTCCTTTTTTTACCGCCTCGGGATCAAAGGTAGCTCCCTGGCCCAAAGGGCAAGGAAGAACCGTCTTATGCCCATGTATTACATCAAGCATAAACATAAGAGGGATGTGATGCGGATGCTCCTTTATATACTGCTGCTGAATCTTCTTTAATCTCTTGCTGCCCCAGACTCCCAGCGTACTTCCTGCAAGCCTTTTTACCTTGTCATCAACCTGGCCTCTTGTTACTCCTGTTATCTCCGCATCAGCCTCGTATTCCGATCCGGGAATCTGTACCAGCTGCATTACCTTTTCCTCAAGCGACATATCCTGTAATAAAGCTTCAAGCGCCTTTTTATCCATCTTTTCCTCCTCTGTTTTGACCCCCCAACCCCGTCCCCCTGTGTCACTTTTTTGACCCCCGGGGACGGGGTTGGGGGGTCATTTTCAAATTCAATTATACATCATAGGGGCGTAATATTAACACTGCTTATGCTAATTATGTTATACTTTTAGTATCTATTCGTTTTCCCATTTATCTATTATCATTAATCTGCGATTGTCATGGAGGATCAAAGGTTTGAGTAAAAAAAACAGTTTCCTTTCCCGGCTTAAAGAAAGCTTATTCCCGCCGGAACGGGACATTCATTTATCGGTATTTATTTTGCTGGCAATCGGCGGAATCATCGTAAGCGTCGTTGTCGCCTTCTATAATCTTGCCATGGGCTTTGGAATATGGAATTTCCTGGCCATCATAATCGCCGGTGTGAGCTATTCCGTTGCTATGATTGCATACACAGTCAAAACGGGGCTTTACCGCGGACCAATGGTTATCACGGTATTTGTGGTTTTTATAGGCCTGTTCACGTACCTGTTTTTTACTTCAGGCGGCTATAACAGCGGCTTTCCGCTTTTCTTTGTTATGTCCATCGTATTTACCGCTTTTATGCTGGACGGCCCCATGATGCCGATTTTGGCAGTCTTCGAGTTTCTCTGGTACGCGGGACTTTGCATTTTTGCATATAAATACCCCACCAATGTCAAGATGAAGCTTACCGGGACCGATTTTGTTGCCGACCTTATCGTTTCACTCGGTATCTCATCAATCGTGCTTGCTTCAACCGCGTATTTCGAAGTGCGGATATACAGAAAAAAGCAGGTTGAGCTTGAACATACAAGGCTTGAAGCGGAAAAAGCCAATAAAGCAAAAACCGATTTCATCGCAAGAATGAGCCATGATGTAAGGACACCCTTAAACACGATCATGGCTATGAACGAGCTTATCACGCAAAATACGTCAGCCCAAAACATAAAAGAGTGGATTGAAGACAGTAACAACTCAGCCCAGATACTCCTCTCTCTTGTAAATGACATGCTGGATATTTCAAGAATCGAGGCGGGAAAAGCCGAGCTTAATCCAAAGCCCTACTCCACAACTTCCTTTTTCCTCGATATGGAAAAAGCCTGGGAAACCCAGATAATCCGCAGTGGATTACACTTTTCCATGGTTTGTGACAACGCTATCCCCTCCGTACTTTGCGGTGACAGTATAGCTCTTCGCAAGATAATCGACAACCTTTTAAGCAACGCCCTAAAATACACAAAGAGCGGAAATATAACCCTGTCAGCAGGTTTCATTGAACCTGATATTTTGACGATCACCGTTACCGATACGGGATGCGGCATCGAAAAAGAAAACATAGAACGGATATTTAAACCCTTTGAGCGTGGCTCACTTGTATCTGCCATCAAAGGTAGCGGCCTGGGACTAGCCATTGTTCGAGAACTTATAGATTTTATGAAAGGAAACATAAGCTGTGAGAGCGCCGTAGGTGTCGGAAGCTCATTTACGGTCAGCCTGCCTCAGGAAGTTGTCGATAATGCTCCGATCGGTCCAAGAGAAAAATGGCCCGGTCAAAATCAGCTTACAGGCCACAAGAACGTGCACAACGTAGCACCCGGCGCAACTGTTTTGGTTGTTGATGACAATCAGTACAACCGAAAAGTGATCACCCAGCTTCTTGATCCTATGCTTGTCCGCGTAGATGACGTGGAAAGCGGTCACGAAGCCCTCGAGATGATAGATATCAAGCATTACGACCTGATCCTGATGGACCTTCGAATGCCGGATCTGGACGGTCGCGAGACCTTTGATCTTATCAAAAAAGAGTACCCCGGGTTTGATACACCGGTTGTAGCTCTTACCGCCGAGATCATAGGCGGCGTTGAGGAAAGCGTCCTTCGTCAGGGTTTTGCCGGATACCTTTCAAAACCCGTGAACTCATCTCAGCTCTATGAAACCATCGTAAAATTCGCTCCGGACAAGGTCGTAGCAATGGATGATGAAGCAGAGGACACATTATCGGAAGAAGAGATTGGTTTATATCAGGACAGGCTTTATCTGTACGGAATAAACATACGACAGGCCTTAGAGTACAGTGCAGGCGATCCGAAAGAGTTTCTTTTAAGGACATCGCTTTTCGAGGAATACGCCCCGGGCACAATAAATATGCTTGAAAAACTTCGCGGAAGCAGTGACTACTATATCCAAATGCATTCCGTGAAGTCTATAGCAAAAGGAATCGGAGCCTGGGTTCTGGCAGATCTCGCCGAAGCGGTGGAAATTAGGCGGGAAGAAGATTTTTCGAACTCCGCGCATGAACTTTTACTACAGGAGTACAGAAAAGTCAATGACGGCATAAAACTGCTCCACGAAAAAAGAGGCAGATCAGATGAAGAATAAAGTAATGATAATCGATGATGACAAAGAAATACACATGCTTATGGGAAAACAGCTCGAAGCACTGTACACCGTTGTTTGCGCATCATCCGGAAAAGAAGCATTAGACATATTAAAGACCGAACCCCTTCCCCAGCTTATACTGCTTGATATCACAATGCCTGAAATGGATGGCTACGAGGTCTTAAACAGACTTAAATCAGACAGCCTTCTAAGGGATATCCCGGTAGTGTTTTTAACCGGCATGGCAGACGAAAGCTCCGAGCTGAAAGGACTGAATTCAGACGTCGTAGACTACCTGAAAAAACCTATTGCCGGGAAGCTCCTCCTCGCCAGAGTTCAGCACTATATTGACCTTTATTCGGAGCGTGAGATGAAGGGTAAACTTGATATGGAAATGATTGACACCCTTCCCGAGAAATTAACGGAACGCGAACTTGACGTGGCTAAGCTGATGGCGGAATTCAGATCGGACAGAGAAATCTGTGACATTTTGTTTATTTCCATGCCCTATGCAAAAAAGCTTGTAGCCGGAGTCAAAGAAAAACTCGGCCTTGAAAAAAGAGGGGACATACGCAGGTTTCTTATTTAGTTAACTGCCTTAAGTGGTTAAGTATAAACTTATATATATTTTTGAAAGGAGAGAGTATGAAAAAACTTGTTGTTATGACAATGGCCGGAATGCTTATGTTCGGATTAACCGCATGTGCGATGCCCTCAGATAACGATTATCCGGATGATCCCGGGTATTACGAGGATCAGCCTTTGGAGGAAGAAACCTACGAAGAGGAACCCTACGAGGAGGAAGCCGGTGCTTATTCCGAGTATTCCGACGAAAAAGAAATGATCGCCGACTATGAAGGTGAAGGACCTGTATTTATGTATTCACTGTATCTGTACGCCGATTCAACCTATGACTGGTATTCAGATGGCGGCGCCGAGGATCACGGTACATACAGCTTCGAAGGCGATGCCCTGACCACAACTTCAAATGACGGAACAGAGAAGGTTTACACCGTTACCGGCGAGGATGAGATAACCGATGCGGATGGCACCGTGTATGTTAGT
>JAFPRD010000112.1:0-4495 GCA_017401005.1 Lachnospiraceae bacterium | reverse complement strand
GTGGATGCACTCGAAGTAAGCGTTTCTGGGGTCGTATCCAGCCTCAACGAGAGTCTCGAAGCCTGCCTGCATCAGTGCGCAAACACCGCCGCAGAGAACAGCCTGCTCGCCGAAGAGGTCAGTCTCAGTCTCTGTTCTGAAGGTGGTCTCAAGTACGCCGGCTCTTGCTCCGCCGATTCCAAGAGCGTATGCAAGTGCAAGGTCCCATGCCTTTCCGGTTGCATCCTGCTCTACAGCGATAAGACAAGGAACGCCCTTGCCTGCCTGGTACTCGCTGCGAACAGTGTGTCCGGGTCCCTTAGGAGCGATCATAGTAACGTCAACATCCTTGGGAGGCTTGATGCATCCGAAGTGGATATTGAAGCCGTGTGCGAACATAAGCATATTTCCGGGCTCGAGATTGGGCTCGATGTCGTTCTTGTAAAGGTCTGCCTGCTTCTCATCGTTGATGAGGATCATGATAATATCAGCTTTCTTTGCAGCTTCAGCAGCGGTATATACTTCGAATCCCTGCTTTACAGCTTTATCCCAGCTCTTGGATCCTTCGTAAAGTCCGATGACAACGTGGCATCCGCTCTCCTTAAGGTTAAGGGCGTGTGCATGTCCCTGGCTTCCGTAACCGATAATGGCTATGGTCTTGTCCTCGAGCATTGAAAGATTACAATCCTTTTGATAAAAAATTCTTGCCATTGTTTTTTCCTCCGTTTGGCTTTATTTTTTAAAGCTTTGGGTATTTGATATTATCAAAGGCGCAAAGCGTTTTTAACTTAGTTTGAATTAAATGCTTAACATTTAAGGTTAAATGGTAACGGTCTCGATACCTCTTGAAAGTCCCGCCATACCGGTCCTTGCAAGTTCAAGTATTTCGTGTCCCTCTAAGAGTTCAAGGAACTTGTCTATCTTTTCAACGTCGCCCGTGATCTCGATGATAAGGCTGTCCGTAGCAACATCGACGATCTTTCCGCGGAAGATATCCGTTATGGCGATGACGCTGGGTCTCTCCTCGGCGGAGCATCTTACCTTTACAAGAGCAAGCTCTCTGTATACGCTCTCGTCAGGCTTTAGTTCCTTTACTACCTTGATATCTACTAACTTAGCAACCTGCTTTTCAATCTGCTCTAAGACTTCATCATCTCCGCTGGTTACGATCGTAATCCTTGTGTATTCGGGATTTGAAGTAACGCCTGCGGTAATACTCTCAATATTGTAGCCTCTTCTTGAAAAGAGTCCGGATATACGGGAAAGTACGCCGCTGGTATTTGTAGCTAAGAGCTGAAATACTTTCTTTTGCATAATTATTCACCTGCTTTAATAAACTTTCAATAACTTTAGCACGTTAAAGTCCTAATGTCAACCATCATTCTCTATACATTTTGAAAGAGATAGGGTTCCTGTTCGTGCTATTTCAACAATGCTTATTGATTTAAACATATTGATAAGGAGCTGAATCTTCTCCGGGGTGTCACAGATCTGGATCATCATATAATGAAGGGACATATCTACGATATCCGCTTTCATGACTTCACACATCTCCATGATCTCGTTTCTGTTGGATTTATTGTACTTAACCTTCATCAGCATCAGCTCTCTTGAAACGCACTGAAACTCGTCGAAGGTCTTTACCTTGATGACATCAAGCTTTTTATTAAGCTGTTTTTCAATCTGCTCTAAGGTACGCTCGTCGCCGCTTGAAACGATGGTCATAGAGGAAACTTCCGGATCGTCGGTCTCTCCTACGGCGAGGGAGTCGATATTAAAGCTTCTTCTTGCGAAAAGGCCGCTGACCTTAGAAAGTACACCGGACCTGTTTTCAACTGTAACGGAATAAATTCTTTTTGCTTTCATAATTATCCACCTGCGTAAGGAAATTATTTAACAAGATCCATAGGATCGATCATTACTTCCAGCAGAGCGCTGTTTTTGTCCGCGAGAAACTTCTCGATGGTCTTTTTAAGTCCCTTTGCGTTATCAAGTCTTAAGTAATCGAAATCGTACGCGCTTACGAGCTTTTCGAGATTCGGGCTTCCGTCAAGTGAGACCATAGAGTAATTGTCCTTGTAGGAATAGTGCTGATACTCTCTGACCATACCGAGATATGTATTGTTAAATACGATAATCTTGGCAAGGACGCCGTGCTGTCTGAAGGTAGCAAGCTCGCACATAGACATCTGGAAAGATCCGTCTCCGCAAACGCAGACAACCTGTCTCTTAGGGTCTGCCAGCTTCGCGCCAAGAGCCGCAGGGATGGAATAACCCATGGTTCCCATTCCGCCGGAGGTTAAAAACTTGCCCTTCTTAATCTTTGCATAAGCGCAGGAAAAGATCTGGTTTTGTCCGACGTCTGCGATATAAACCGCATCGTCCTCTAATTCTTCCGTAAGGGTTCCTATAAAGCTCTCGGGATCAACGTAGTCTTTATTGGGATTTCTCTTAACCTTTAATTCTTTTTTATACGAATCAAGAGCTTTTATCCATTTAGATGTATCGCTCTCAAACTCTTCTTTATTAAGGTCGTCAAATATCGCCTTGCAATCGCCGACAAGAGGGATGGAAGAAACGGCATTTTTACCGATCTCGGCGGGGTCAACATCTATATGGATAAGTACTTTATCCTTTGTAATAAGATCCGGCTGGGAAATCGCTCTGTCCGCAACTCTCGCTCCCACCATCATAACAACATCGGCCTCGTTCATCGCCTTGTTGGCGTAGGGCTTTCCGTTATTACCCACCATACCAAAGTAGAGGGGGTGGTCCGTAGGGATCGTTCCGATACCCATCATAGTGCTGACCATGGGGATATTGTGGTCTTCGGCGAATTTAAGTACTTCCGCGTTGGCATCTCCAAGCTGGACTCCTCCGCCGATACACATTATCGGTCTGCTTGCGGTGCGTACCTTTCCGATAACCTTCTTTATCTGGGAAGCATTTCCCTTAACCGTTGGTTTATAGGTACGAAGATTAACCGTCTCAGGGTATTTAAAGTTTTTAATCTGTGCGTTTTGAACGTCTATAGGAATATCAATAAGAACAGGACCTTTTCTTCCGCTTCCCGCAATATAGAAAGCTTCTTTAAAGATCCTCGGAAGGTCCTCAGCCTTTTTAACAAGATAGCTGTACTTTACAAAGCTCTCCACAGCCCCCGTAATATCGGCCTCCTGGAAGACATCGCTTCCGATAAGGTCGGTCTTAACCTGTCCTGTGATGATTACCATCGGAATGGAATCGGCGTAAGCAGTAGCGATACCGGTGATAATATTGGTAGCGCCGGGACCCGATGTAACCGCGCAGACTCCGGGCTTTCCGGTAAGTCTTGCCAGTCCGCTCGCAGCGTGTGCCGCGCTCTGTTCGGTTCTAACAAGGATGGTTTTAATGTCAGATTCAAGAATACTGTTATAGAAAGGACAAATTGCTACACCGGGATATCCGAAAACGTATTTAACATCTTCACTCTCCAGGCATTTAATTATAGCCTCTGCACCAATCATTCCGGGCCTCCGTTAAAACAAAATTTACTAGGTAGTGATTATATCACAGTTTTTCTGTCTGAAAAAAGTACCGCGTTTATCGAAATAGTCATTAACAATTGACCTTGTTTAATATTTTGAGTTGTGATAAATTAATGTAGGCTTATATATAAAAATATATCAAAATAGAAATAGAGGCAATATTATGAAGGTAAAAAAATATTTAGCAGTTATTTTTTCCGCAGGGCTTCTTGCATTAAGCGCTTGTTCGGCCCCGGAAAAAGATTCCGCCGCATTAACCGATTTTAGAAATACGGTTGATTCATTTTGCGAGACGATATCCGCTATCGATGCAGATATCAACACTTCCGGCGATACGGAAAATACCGAGAAGGTCTTAACCGATCTTGACTCCTTAAAACAGGCATTTTCCGACTTTGCCGCTGTTGATTTTCCTTCAGATTACGATTATCTGGAGAATCTCGCGGACGAGGCATCAGACTATATGAATACCGCTGTTGATTCTTATCATCAGGCCTTCGAGGCGGAAACAAAAGAAGCTCTTGAAGCTAAGTATGATTACGCAAAAGAAAATTACTCAAGAGCTTACAAAAGGATCAAGGTAATCGTATCCTTCCTTAACGGCGAGACGAGCGAGGACGCAACAGTCGTTTCTGAATAAAAGAGAAAGCCGTTATAAGGACAAGATAGCTTATCCAAAAGACTCCGCAAACCTTTCCGGCGTCGATAAAAAGCTTTTCCGGACAAAGGAATATCAGATTGTCGTACGCCGGATCAAGGAGCCAGTCAGAATTGTTAAAGAAAATACCATGGGCAAATACGATAAGCCAATTTAGGTTAGTATTTGCGGCGATTACGACAGCTCCCGCAAGGATTATTATAATGGCGTCCGCTATTAGTACTCCGTTTCTAAACTCTTCTTTAGCTTTCCCGATAATCAACAAAACAGCAGATAAAAGGGCTGCAAAGCTTGATAAAACAAGAAAATCCCGAAGTCTAATTATTATCCC
>JAFPRD010000111.1:0-2758 GCA_017401005.1 Lachnospiraceae bacterium | reverse complement strand
GCAATATCAAAAACCTTTTAAAGACAGACGTTTATCTTTATAAGGGAGTTGATGTTTCCGGGGAGGCTATAGAAGAGGGGGCGGAGTCGGAAATCCTTGCCGATCTTGCAGAGAATGGTTTCGGAAAAGAGAATTTCTCGGATATAGTAGACTACTACGTTTACTGCGAAGAAGGGCTTACCGAAAAGGCATACTGCGGAGACTATCTTGAGGAACTAAAAAAGAATTATCTCTTTATCCGTGACGAGAATCTCTTGATGCTTATAAAAGAATCAGATTATAATGAGATTGCAAAGCTTTTAGGACAAAAAGAGATAGACTTAGAGGGAGAAGAGTACGCTATCGTCGGTAACTTCCAGCCCGCTATAGACGTAAGAAACAAGCTTTTGTCGGAAAAAAAGAGTATAATAGTAAACGGACATGAGCTAAGCCCGAAATACGATAAATGTATTGTCGGAATGGTCAGTATGATCGGAACCCCTTCGGAAGAGGGTGTGTATATCGTTCCGGATGATGTACTGGGCGAGGATATGCGCGTATATGAGCGAATACTGGCAAATTACAGGGAAGCTACAGATACCGAAAAGGCAGCGATGGAGGAAAAGCTTATAACAATCCTTGACGCTCTTTGGGATCGGGACGCATCAATCACTTACAAGACAAAGGAAGAAATTAAGGATGCATCCACGGGACTTGCTTCGATGGTAACCTTCATCAGTATGTACGTAGGAATCATATTCCTTATCGCCAGCGCAGCGGTTTTATCTCTTAAGGAACTTTCGGAGAGTGCGGACAATATCAAGAGATATAACGTACTTCGCAGGATCGGAACTGACGAAAAGATGATAAACGGAGCGCTGTTTAAACAGATAGGAATGTTCTTTATATTCCCGATGCTCCTTGCATGCATCCACTCCGTTGTCGGATTTAAGACGGCGAGCGTAATACTTGAAAGTATGGGCGCAAAACAGACCGTCTACTCGCTGATGAGTACAGCATCCGTTATCCTTGTTGTATACGGCGGCTACTTTGTCCTGACATATTTTACGAGCAAGAGAATCATAAAAGGATAATACCATATGGCTTACAGCAAAAATGAGATGATCGAAGTCACCATCGAGGATATCGGGGTAGACGGCGAAGGAATCGGACATATCGAAGGCTACACCTTTTTTATCAAGGACGCGGTGATCGGTGATACGGTATCCGCCAAGATAATGAAGGCTACAAAGAGCTACGCCTATGCGAGATTGGAGAAGGTTATCACGCCTTCTCCCTTTCGCGTTTCTCCGAAATGCGATATAGCGCGCAGCTGCGGCGGCTGTCAGATACAGGCGCTTTCCTACAAAAAGCAGCTTGAGTATAAACAGAATAAGGTGCGTAACAACCTTAAGCGCATCGGCGGGTTTGAGGACAAGCTCCTTGACTGGATATCAGAGAAAATCGTCGGGATGGATGAGCCCTGGAACTATCGTAACAAGGCGGTTTATCCCGTGGGATACGATAAAGAGGGAAAGCTTATTGCGGGATTTTACGCCGGCCGTACCCATTCCATCATCGCGGGGGACGAATGCTGTATCGGAGCCAAGGGTGATAAAGAGGTTTTGGATATCATCCTTGCACATATGGAAAAGTATGATGTTAAGCCATATAACGAGGAGACGAGAGAGGGACTTGTAAGGCATATTCTGTTGAGGAAGGGATTTAATTCAGGGGAGAGGATGGTTTGTATCGTTGTTAACCGACGGTTAGGAGCGGATGCGTACAGAGTAAAGGGAAAGTCTTTCGAGCAGGATCGGTATAAGGGTATATTGCAGAGAGATAAAGAAAAATTCAGGAAAGAACAAGAGATATCAGACGGATATAAAATGGCGGATAAAGCCGCAGACAGCAGGGCATGGATTACGGAGAAGGAATTTATCGAAGGTCAGGGAGATCTTTTGGCCGCGCTTTCCGGGATTGAGGGTATGACCTCAGTTTCGGTAAATATCAATAACGAAAATACCAACGTTATCCTCGGAAAAGAGACTTACTGCATCTGGGGTAAGCCTTATATTACTGATACTATCCAGGTTAGAGATATGACGAAGCCCGGATACCCTGTGACAGGAAGAAAGCTTCAGTTTCACATTTCTCCACAGTCTTTTTATCAGGTAAATCCGGTTCAGACGGAGAAGCTCTACAGTCTTGCGCTTCAGTACGCCGGACTAACCGGGAAGGAAGCCGTCTGGGATTTATACTGCGGAATAGGAACAATCTCACTTTTCCTGGCGGGCAACGCGGGAAAGATTTACGGTGTCGAAGTGGTGCCTCAGGCTATAGAAGATGCAAGGGACAACGCCCGCCGAAACGGGATTGAAAACGCGAAGTTTTTCGTAGGAAAGGCGGAGGAAGTACTGCCCCAGTTTTATTCAATGGGAGATGGAATCCGAAGCGATCGCGCAGGGGCGAGTGCAGGCGACATTAAAGGAAAAGTGGGAGATACAGCGGGGGATATGCGCCACCCGGATGTCATCGTCGTGGATCCTCCGAGGAAAGGCTGCGACGAGGAGTGTCTGCGCACCATGGTCTCCATGGCACCCGAGCGGATCGTCTACGTCTCCTGCGACTCAGCCACCCTAGCGAGAGATTTAAAGTACCTTACTGCCAATGGTTATAAATTGAATAAAGTCAGACCTGTTGATATGTTTCCGAATACGGTGCATGTGGAGACTGTAGTGTTGCTCACAAGAGTGAACTAATAGAAATCCTTGAATTT
>JAFPRD010000110.1:0-1916 GCA_017401005.1 Lachnospiraceae bacterium | reverse complement strand
GCTCCCCGATAAGTTTTTCCGCATGGGAATCCTTTTCGCTTACCGTAACGCCAACAGGCTTATAAAAAGCAAGATAAGCCTTTTTCTCCGGGCCTGAAACTGTTTTGCCGTTAACAATTATCTCCTCGGAACCGTCCAGTTTCATCCCGGATGAAGCCTTTACGCCGTTAACGTAAACCTTCCCCATCTCAATAAGCTTATCCGCATCCCGCCTCGAGCAGATACCGCAGGAAGCCAGATATTTATTTATTCGTATATTTTCATTAACTTCCATCTGTTTTTTTAACAAATATAAACTAATTACGTCTAAGCCCGATCAAGAATAAGCCCCAAGCTATTTATCGTAAAATTCCAGCTCAAGTATATTCTTGGCTGCGGGAATACCGCATCCTTCCTCAAGCCCTCTTTTTGCGGTCTTATCCGCAAGATCGTTGTACTTATCTCCGGAATGACCCTCGACCTTATGAAAAGAAATTTTGATATCGGCGCCGCAGCTTCTCATATAATCGCGATACTTTTGGGTAAGCTCATTTTTAGCCTTCCAGCCGCCTGTAACCCACATTTCGATACCACTGTAATCGTAGAAAATATCTATAGCTTTGTAACCGCTTTTTCTCGCACAGGATACGGCATACATCGCCCCAAGCATCTCTCCCGTAACGTTTCTTTGCTTTAAAGATTCGGGATTGTCCCCGTTCCCTAAAGCAAGATAAACCTCACCGTCATCCAATATGAACACGCAGCCAAAGGCGTATTTTTTTATAGCATCATTATAGCTTCCGTCTACATAAACGGTAATTGAATCGTTCATATTCACCTAAATCTTAGTTTTTATGATATCCGGTATTTCCGATAGCGTAAATGTTGTACGCAGCAACATGGTCGTAGATACATCTCCAAGAGCTCCATGCATTTCCGCTTACACAGATAAATGTTTTTCCGGAATCGGTTTTCATCATACTTACGCCGCAGCATCCGGACTCATTGACAAATCCCGTCTTGGCGCCGCAAACATATCCTCCGGTATCCTTATCCTCGATTCTTCTAAGGAACCAGTTTGACAGCGGGATACCTTCAAAATGAAAATCCGAAACACTTGTTGTATATCTTCTCGTACCCAAAACCTCACTCAGGAACTCATCCTTCATTGCGGCGGCCAGGATTATAGCGATATCATTACAGGTACTGTAGTTATTGTCGTCATAAACTCCGACGCAATTTGCAAAGTGCGTAGTCTCGGAAATGCCAAGAGCCTCGCAGTTATCGTTCATAAGCTTTACGAAATCTTCATGTGTTCCCGCGGTATACTCCGCAAGCATATAAGCCGCTTCTCCGCCGGAGGGAAGAATGGTTCCGTAGAAAAGATCCCTTACTGTAACGACCTCGCCCTCTTCAAATCCGGCACTGGAACAGCCATTTTTAAGATCATAAGAAATTGCATTGTATGAAAGGGTAACCTTTTCATCAAGCATTTCATCAGTAATAAACTGTCTTGCAGTTAATACTGTCATAACCTTTGTCATAGAAGCGGGAAACATTTTTTCAAATCCGCTTTTTTGAGCAATGACTTTTCCCGTATCAACATCTACCATAAGGCCGTAAGAAGAATAAAACTCTCCCGAATCCATATAAACGGTACTGCTGTCGGATGTAAAAACAATATCCCCACTCTTGAAATCATATCTCTTTGGAAGACCGGAAGGGAATGACACTCCGCCTCCGTAGATGCCTTCAGTACCAAAGGCGTCTTCGCCCAAAGGGCTTTCGTGGGAAGCGATTTCCTCATCGGGATTACCGTACAGATCACTCATGCCGTTTAAACCGGACTCCATATCGGAGGAGTTTTCCATTACGGTTTCCGCAATATTTCCCTCTATTTTTTCGGGGTTAAGCTCGCTGCCTGCTTTCGCGATATC
>JAFPRD010000109.1:0-8880 GCA_017401005.1 Lachnospiraceae bacterium | reverse complement strand
GTAAGCCTTATCGAAAAGCCCAAGACAACGATCATAGAACAGGTTGTCATACCGGGCACCTTAATGGAAGGCAGAACAATCGCCGACCTTAACAAAAATAATTAGAATACAGAAGCTATATTATGGAGGAACAAGATGAATAAATTTCAGTATTTCGTTAAGAATACATGGAAGCACAGAGCACACGTTGTAATGGCTCTTCCTGTATTCATTATTCTTCTTCTCTTTGCCTACGTTCCTATGGGTGGACTTGTAATGGCATTTAAGAAGTTTGATTACACCTTAGGAATTTGGAGAAGCCCTTTCAACGGAATCGAAAACTTCAAGTTCCTTATCGCTTCCAAGCAGATTTTCCTTGAGATGACAAGAAATACTCTTATGTATTATGTCATCTTCACGGTACTGGGAACTTTCCTTAATGTAGCCCTTGCGATCGCAATCGACCAGTTCATCGTTAAGCAGGCCGCAAAAGTAATGCAGACCTTGATGATCATCCCCGTGTTCATCTCCTTCGCAGCAGTACAGTTCATCGTATTTGCTTTCCTTAACGGAGATACCGGTATCATCGCTCACCTTACGGGAGTCAACTACAGGTTCTATTCCAACGCGAAGTACTGGCCGGCGGTTCTGACGGTGGTTAAGATATGGAACAGCGTAGGATACGGATCGGTACTTTATATGTCGGTTCTCGCCGGAATCGACCAGGAGCTTTACGAAGCAGCCGAGATCGACGGTGCAAACAGATGGCAGAAGATTTTCCACATCACCATCCCTTCACTGATTCCGATGATCACGGTTATGCTCCTCCTTTCAGTCGGCGGTATTATGAGATCCGACACAGGTCTTTTCTACCAGGTAACACGTAACGTCGGAGGTCTTTACAGCACTACACAGGTTATCGACTCCTACGTACTGAATGCGATCTTTAAGAACTCCAACTTTGGATATGTTGCTGCGGCAACCTTGTTCCAGTCGGTTATCGGACTTGTAATGATGCTGATAGCCAACGGTGTAGTCCGAAAGATAGAACCGGACGGAGCATTATTCTAAGGAGGAGGAAGAAAGAAAATGGCAAAGAAAAATTTAGACTTAGCTCCTTCGGGAAAGAAACAAAAGTTTACAGTAGGACAGTTCTTCTTGGGACTTATCCTCTTACTCTACACACTGTTTTGCTTTATCCCTGTACTCCTGGTTGTAACCAGTGCGTTCACGGATGAGAAAACCCTTTCAAAGAACGGCTTCAGTCTGTTCCCCGAAAAGTGGTCAATGGTTGGTATGAACGCCGTTCTTAAATACGGAAAGCAACTCGCTATTTCATACGGAGTAACCATTGGTATTACCATCGCCGGTGTTGTTATCGGACTTTTCGTAATGAGCCTTTTCGCTTATGCTATAAGCCGCAGAGACTTCGAGTTCAGAAAGTTCCTTAACATTTACCTTATAATCCCGATGCTTTTCTCGGGTGGACAGCTTTCTTGCTACATCATCTATACTTCAATGTATGGACTTAAGGATACCTTCGCACTCCTTGTACTTCCTATATGTGTAAGTACAATGAACGTCGTAATCCTTAGAACCTACATTGCAAACAGTATTCCTGAGGAACTGATGGAAGCTGCAAAGATCGACGGTGCCGGAGAGTACCGCACATTCTTCCAGATCACAT
Source organism: Lachnospiraceae bacterium (assembly GCA_017401005.1). Taxonomy (GTDB): domain Bacteria; phylum Bacillota; class Clostridia; order Lachnospirales; family Lachnospiraceae; genus AC2028. The sequence goes on along the minus strand of JAFPRD010000109.1, from coordinate 7,214 downwards.
TCCCTCTCCTTAAGCCCTCACTTGCGGCTGTAGGATTTATGATGGCGACAATGTACTGGAACGAGTGGCAGAACGCCCTCCTTTACATCACCAGCGACAAGAAGAAACCCTTACAGCTCTTACTTGTAAGTATTCAGAAGAGTATCGAGTTCCTTCTTAACAACACAAACGTTCCTTCATCCGTAAAGGCAGCAATGGGTGGTACGATTCCTCAGTACTCCTCAACAATGGCAACAGTGCTTATCGTTGTAGGACCTATCGTAATCGTATATCCTTTCTTCCAGAAGTACTTTGTAAAGGGACTTACAGTCGGATCCGTAAAGGGATGATCAATTAATTTGATATCACTGGTCGCATAGTGCGGCTTGTAGATATAGAAGACCAAAGGGAGGTTTTATTAATGAAAAAAAGAATTTTTTCATCATTGCTCGCTGTGGCAATGGCAGCAACTATGATTGCTGGATGTGGCGCTAAAGACACCACCTCAACTAGCAGCACAGATTCTTCAAGCACTACAAGTTCTTCAAGTTCTTCAAGTTCTTCAACTGATGCTGGTACTTCAGATGCAAGCGGACTCGTAAAGGTTAGAGTTATGAGAGACTGCTTCAACCTTGGTACTACTTCTGAGGAGAGAACAAAGGAAGTTCAGGACGCTATCAATGCTTACATCGCAGACAAGATTGGCGTAGAAATCGAACTTACCGACATCGACAATGGTTCATATGCTGATAAGGCAAACCTTGCAATCGCTAACAACGAAGTTGATCTTCTTTGGACCGCTGCTTGGATGGGAACCGTAGGAACAAAGGATCTCTTCCGTGCAAACGCTGCAAAGGATATCACTGATCTTCTTCCCGGAACTGCACTCTATGATTCAATGGATGCTAACACTTGGGAAGCTACCAAGTATGATGGAAGAAACTACTTCATCCCTGTTTACAAGGATAACGTAGAAGGATACAACTTCATGTTCCGTACCGCTTTCCTCGATGAGGCAGGAATTGATGTTTCAAACGTAAAGACTCTTGCAGATCTCGAGCCCGTTCTCGTAGCTGCTAAGGATGCAGGACTTAAGTATCCCTTCCTTACCCAGAAGACTGCAATGTTCTATCGTTGGTACATCGACAGCTTCGATTTCTTCACCGGTGACGCTACTTCAGACTGGGTTGCTGTAGACAGAGATACCAACGAAGTTGTTAACACCATCGCTACCGATGAGTACAAAGAGTTCGTAACTCTTATCGCTAAGTGGGCTGATGCCGGATACATCTCAGAGGAAGAGGCTCAGAAGGCTACTTCAGAGCAGGCTACTTCTTCTCAGGATTGGGCAGTTTCATGGTGGACTGATATCCCTAACAACGGCGAAGCTAAGGGACGTTACAGCCAGGATGTAACCATGGTTAAGGCTACCAAGAACTATCTCCACACCGATTCAGCTCTTGGATCATGCTATGCAATCGCTGCATCTGCTTCTGACGAAGCTACTAAGGGTGCTATCGATTTCATGGGACTCCTTTACACCGATACAAAGCTTGCTGACCTTTATACCTATGGTATCGAAGGAACCGACTTCAACTATGATGATAACGGATACGTTGCAAAGGTTGCTGATGCTACTTACAACCACTCAATGTGGGAGTCTGCAAACGCTACCGTAGTTACCTGCGAAGCTGAGAACCCTTACACTCCTGAGATGTACAAGGACTTCAACGGAAGCGCTGTTATCTCTTGCGCAAACGGATTCCAGTTCGACAAGGGACCTGTAGAAGACAAGTACGCTGCATGCCAGAACGTATTTGAGACCTACGGATTCATGCTTGAGAACGGTGGAGTTGCTGAAGCTGATGTAGAGTCTACTCTTGCTGACTATCAGGCAGCTCTTGACGCAGCAGGATACCAGGATGTACTTGCTGAGTTCCAGAAGCAGTACAACGAGTGGAAGTAATTCATAGCGAGAGCTTGAAAATTCCAATTAGTTAAAACAATTAACCCCTGAACCAACTTGATTGGCTCAGGGGTTTTTGTATGCTGCAAAGTGCTTTTGCATATGCCGACGTTTAAGTGATCATATAGTTAGATAAAAAAGTCTACAGTACTGCGGGTAGAGCGTTCTCTCTTCTGTACTCAAGAGGAGTAGAACCTGTAGCGGATCTGAAGCATTCACCGAAATAGCTGGGGCTGGAAAACCCGGTCTCATAGCTGATGTCGGTTATGGAAAGGTCGCTGGTCTTTAAAAGGTCCATGCTTTGCTCTATACGATAGTCGCGTAAAAACTCAAAGGGGGTACGGTTTACGTAGGTTGAAAAAAGCTTTGTACACATAGTCTTTCCTACGGCGCCCGCATTTGCAATATCCTCTAAGGAAATCTTTTCCTGATAGTGCTGTTGTATGTAGGAAATCATCTCCTTAAGGGTATTTAGGTGATGGTTAGACTTAATATGCTCTATAACAGTAGCCTTTCCCTGCCTGTAGATATTAACCCAGACGGAGAAAAAGAGCATTTGTATCTTAAGTTCCGATTCGGATTCCTCCGTAGCAAAATACATCTTTTCGATGTCGTCTAAAATCTCTTTTTGCCAGTCAACCTTTTCATCGAGGAACATATACTTAAGGGATGAGTTTCGGATGATGGGCTCTATATACTGTCTGTCCACATGCTTTGATGCGCAAAGAAGCATAGGGTGCAGGATCACGCAATAAAAAACGCAAGGATTATCACCGTCGGCGCTTCCTACGTGAAGCTTTCTTGAGTTGATAAAAAGTCCCTGACCTGCGCTCAGCTTGATGGGAGTTCCCTCTACGGTATATATAAGGCTTCCGCTCTTGCAGTAGAGAAATTCCACTTCGTCGTGCCAATGGTCAGTGACGCAAAAAGGATACATCTCCGGATATGAATTCTTCTTAATATCCGAGAAAAACCCCGGGGTTTTATAAAGAAAGATCTGGGAGCCGTCCTCGCCGATGCTGCAATGTCTGGGAGCTTTTTGATTGTTTTTACCGTAATCCATTTTAATGCCTCTTTATTGTTTTTCTTTGTAAGGTTTCTTATACCAGATTCCTGAAAAATATCTCAAGTTGCATATAAGGGCTGTCACAAGCCAGGTTAAACCTGTTGCATACCAGATTCCCATTTCGGAGATAGCTGTAATGCTCGTAAGGGCGTAGGAAAAAACGACTCGGCATACAACTTCGGTAATTCCGTTGATCAAAGAAAAGTTAGCGTCTCCGACTCCGTTAAGGGTTCCTCTCGGAACGTAGATCAGTCCGAGAGCAAGATACATGATGCTTGTGATATGTATTGCTCTGATGCTGAGATCAATAACCTCCGGTTCGTTTACAAAGAATCCGGAAATAAGTCTTGCGAAGATAAATACTATGGGTATGATAACGACGTTGTAAATCGTAATAAGTCCCATGCCGAGCTTGTATCCGCCCTTAACACGGTCAAACTGCTTTGCACCGAAGTTCTGGCCGCAGTAGGTGGTAAGAGCGCTGCTGATGGCGTTGTAAAACATTGATACAACGATATCTACTTTTGAAGTAATTGTGAAAGCACTCATCGCGGTATGTCCGAAGCCGTTAACTACTCGCTGGAGCACGATAAGCGAGATAGCGATCATCGAGCTCTGGATGGCGAGAGGAATACCAAGTCTGAAGGAGTGCCCGATAATATGCATATTGGGCTTTAAGTCAGACTTTGTCAGCCTGAAGTAAGGCACTTTGACAAATGCGTAAATGAGGCTGATCAAAGCGGATATAGCCTGAGCTATTACTGTTGCGAGAGCTACACCGAATACTCCCATATCAAACTTTATTACAAGTAAGAGGTCCATTCCTACGTTGAGGAAGCTGGAAATGATAAGGAATATAAGGGGCGTCTTGGAATCTCCGAGAGCTCTCAGGACGGAGGATACGCCGTTGTAAAGGGCGATAAAAAGTATACCGCAAACGGTAGTCCTTAAATATACGACGGCATTTTCAAGGATGGGACCCTCGGGAGTATTTAAAAATACGAGGATGGGTCTTGCTAGGAAAAAGCCTATAGCTGTAACAATAAGCGCCGAAAATGTGAGAACATAGAAAGAACTCGATATGGTCTCACGTATCTTGTCAGAATCGCCTGCTCCGAAGTATTGAGCTACGATTATTCCGATTCCGATTGCCAGGCCGGCGCTTAAGGAAAAGAACAAAAAGCTCAAGGAGCCGCAGCTTCCGGTTGCAGCTAAGGCATCGGCGTTAATGTATTTTCCGACGATAACGGAGTCCACCATGTTATAGAACTGCTGAAAAAGGTTGCCTATAAACAGGGGGAGAGCGAAGATAAGGATATGCTTTACGGGATTACCGACGGTCATATCTGTGGTATTTTTTGTCTTTGTATTTTTTATATCACTCATAGCCAATCCTCTATAAAAACAATCAACATTATTGCTTATAATGATATATCCCACAATCTGATATAAAAATATATAAATCCAACAGAAAAATATCAAAATAATTCAATTTGATAAAATTTGCCACTGAATATAGGTATTATAGCCATAGTTGCGGATAAAATAAATATAGTAAAGAAAAAGTTTATAAAATTTTTGGATTTAAAAAAATATATGATATAATTAAAATAACTATTTTTCTAAACTGTTGCGTAGGTAGGGTTCTTTCGGAGGTTTTGATGCGACGAACTGGCAATAGCAAAAGAAAGTTAATAGGCCTTCTGGTGAGTAGCATTACGGATACATTTTCAATCCAGCTGATCAGAGGCGTTGTGCGTGCCGCTAAGGCCCGTGGGGTAGATGTTGTTATTTTCCCGGGGAAATATCTTGACAGAGATCTGTCTGACCGAACTGAGATCATGTATGAATATCAGTTCGCTACATTGTTTTCATACGCTGATATACACACGGTTGACGGACTTATAATCTCGGCTAACAGTATCGGATGCCATACAAATGATGAGAGGATGAGACAGTTTGTGGATGAGTATTCGGACATCCCTTCTGTGCTTGTGGCTACGCGTTTTGAAGGCCATACATGCATTTGCTATGACAATATGAATGCTGTCAGAGAAGGTGTTGACTACCTTATTAAAAGAGAGGGCTGCAAAAAGATCTGTCAGCTTGCCGGGCCCGAGTGTAATACCGATGTTATCGAACGTCAGCAGGCATACGTTGAGACTCTTGAATCAAACGGTCTTTCCTTTAGCGAAGAAATGAGCGTAAACGGCGACTTTATGGAGTCGGATGAAACCAAGGCTGCCATGGAACAGCTTATGGACAAAAATCCTGCCATGGATGCCGTTTTTTGCCACAACGACAATATGGCGATGGTGGCTTACGAAGTTATAAGGAGCCGCGGATTGGAGCCCGGAGTAGATGTTAAGGTGCTCGGATATGACAATGTGCGTGAGAGTGCCTCTTTCGATCCGCCTCTTGCGACGATAAGCGCCGATCCTATCTTGCTCGGAGAAAAGGCTTTTAACTGTCTTGAAGAAAAGATGGACGGAAAGCAGTTTGGGGATATTACGCTTCCCGCAAAGCTTATCGGAAGAGAATCTCTCGGTCCTAAGTATGCCGAGGAAAGACGTCATCTTATTACTGATGAAATGACTCTCCGCGAGGATTTTGCGGAAGTCTTCTACAGATATATAAATGAAAAGAGCCCCGAGGAAACGGAAGAAGTTTACCAAAAGTTCGAGGTTCTTATGAGGGCTGTGCTTAAATCTCTTGGAAAACAGCTCGATCTTTCAGACACAGCTGACGATATTTTCAGAAAGTTTGAAGACCTTATCAAGTCCGATGCTGTATATTATATGGATACTGAGGCGATGATAAGATTTATAGACAGGCAGGGAACAAGATCGATCGAAGTAAGAGAATCTGATCCCGAAGGCGCTATGAGAAGCAAGGCTCTTGTTGCCGAAGTCTATAAAAGACTTGTACAGGCAGTCGAAAAGCGTATGAATACCAACGAGTACCGCAAAAAGGAGATCGACAGCCAGACCAAGAATTTCGTAAAAGAGTCTATGAGCTTCAGACACGGAACGGACCAAAGCTATCAGGTGCTTCTTGAACACCTGCGCTGGGCGGGCGTAACCGACGGATGTATTTATACATTTGAAAACCCTATTATCCATCTTGAAGGCGAGAGATATACCCCTCCCGCTACCAACTACCTGAAGGCTTATCTTCTTGACAATAAAGTAGCGATACCGCCTACAGGTAAGCAAAAAAGACCCCTTACCGGAGGCCTTATACCTGAGGAGCTTTGTGATACTCCGAAGCAGATGATAATCGCTCCCCTATTCTTTACCGAGGAATTGTACGGACTGTTTATGTGCAATATGAGCGAGGAACTTTTCTCTGAAGGAGAGTTCATAATAAACCAGCTTGGAGCGGCGGCGCGTATGCTCGATATCCTTAGGGAAAACGAGGAAAACCAGCAGCGGCTTGAAGATAACCTCTCTCTTGCAAATGAGATGAACGCTCAGCTTGATACCATGTCAAGATCGGATCCGCTTACAGGCCTTTTAAACAGAAGAGGCTTTACGGATGCGGCCAATGACTTCCTTATAAGATCTCAAAACGCAAGACAATCCTGTATTGTCGGATATGTGGATATGAACAACCTTAAAGTCGTTAATGACAGGTTTGGGCATGAAGAAGGAGATTTCTCCCTTAAGAGTATCGCTGCCGTTATGGCGAAGGTTTTAAGCGGCGGAAAATCCGTTGTCGGACGTATAGGCGGAGATGAATTTGCGTTTATCACCGTGGGTTATACCGCTGAAGCGGATGAAATCGAAGAGAAGGTTAAATCGAGCTTCATAGCTTTCAATAAATCCACCGATAAGGAGTACAATGTTACGGCTTCAATCGGAATGTATCCCATAAAAGGCGGTGAAGAGATAAGCCTTGAGGATGCCCTTTCTTACGCGGATGAGGCTTTATACGTTGCTAAGCAGACAAAAGACAGAAATGTCCTTAAGAACGTCAACTCCCAAAACTGAAAAAATCTTTACATTATATAAATGAAAAAATGCTCTGCCGACAGGCAGAGCATTTTGCGTTTAACAATTGCGTTCAATTTTGAAAAGCGTCCCGGATCAAACAAGTTTATTGTAATAAGCAACAACTTTGTTGAATACCTTTTCATCGCAGCTCTGAAGAGCTTTAACGAGGGTGAAGAGCTCAGGCTCTTCTTTCTTAGTAATAACGATC
>JAFPRD010000108.1:0-1662 GCA_017401005.1 Lachnospiraceae bacterium | reverse complement strand
CCGCAGGCGGTCTTTAATGCGCGTACTCTAATTTCTTTGTTTGATCCGGTCATAGAGTTTCGCCGACTACTTTCTTCCTTTAAGGAAGAGTTTTAATCGCGTTCTTTTTAACCGTTTTTACTGTACCGCTGTCCATCGCATTTCTGCACGAACAGCTGTCCAGGTTCGTTGCTTTCTGAAATCTTTTTAAGGATTTTCAGGGTTGCATTGCTGTTTGTTTGTCAAGGTGCTTTCCCTTAAAAGCCTTTATATTGCTTGACTTTTCGGGCAAAAAACGCGCCGCCTCTTGAGCGGCGCATTAGGTATAATATCATTGACCTTTCCTAAAGTCAACAACTTTTTTTATTTTTTCAAAACTTTTTTTATTTTTTCAGGAAATCTTTATTATTCCACCTTTACAACTCTCTTTCCGTTATACAGATCGTAGTAGTCGGTAAAGTTTCCTTTTCCCTTGATACCGGTGACTTTTCCGTCAGTCAGAATCTCCTCGTAATCCGTTTTCTTCAGTTTATATTTCTTCTGCCCAAAGAAACATATGGCCTTCTTTATCTTTGTCTGATCCTTATTCAGGGTAACCTCGGGCGGATTCTCATCGATAGGACAGGGATCGATGTCAAAGAAGATGTATTCCTTTTTCAGGCTTTCCTTTATAGCTTTATTTATAACCTTTATCAGAGCCTTTTCATCAGCGGAAGCCCCGGGAAGTACCTTGAGCTTCAGTCCTTTGATCGAGGGATTCTTTTTCCTGTTTCCGCTTCCGTCATATTGAAAGACCTTTCCGATATTCTTAAAGGAAATGTTCCCGAGGCCGATCTTTCCCATATTGATCTTATTTCTGTCGGCAGCATTCTTAAATCCCAGTGAAACCCTGATATCCATAGTATCGGCAGTCGGCTTTGTTTTACCGCCGAATATGGTAGAACTTAACATCTTGATATTTACATCTACCGGAATACTTCCGTCTACGGATACGGTGCGGCTTGTAAAGGTTCTTTTGTCGATATCGTCAACACTATCAAGTCCTTCCACGGACACTATCTCTCCCGCAGAATTCCTTAAAGCCCAAACCACGCCTTCTTCAGCTTCTAAGATCTCCGCTTTCCTGTCCGAAGAATTCCTGTAACCCTTTATCGCTCCTCCGCCTGGGATCATAACACCCTTTTTAATATCCCCAAATGTAAGCAGCGATCCGGACACTTTTTCTTCGTTTTCCTTAAACTTTTCCATACATAGCTTTATTACATCGGAATCCCCAATATCAAAGTCCGAGCCCTTTTCTATCTTGGTTTCTGTCCCGTCTATCCCTGCCATGAATGCTATGCTGAAGCAGGCAAGCCACCCTTCCAAACTGTGAGCCGTATTCTTTCTTAAATACTCTGTGATTGAAGCGGTTGTGCAGGGTGACATATTCTCCGTAAAGGTCTTTATAAATTTTTTATCCACATGCTCTATAAAGTACTGGGCAAAGGGATAAGCTATGTGATAAACATTATTGGTAGCATCATCCCATTCGGCATTTTTCTTATCGGAATCCAAATTCTCGTAGGCAGCAGGACCATACGCATAAGGTGTTATCAGATAACCGTCTTTCATATTTAATTTTTTGACTATGCTCGTGGCATAATCTTTAATATCCAGACTTGTCTGACCATAGACCTGCAT
>JAFPRD010000107.1:0-2876 GCA_017401005.1 Lachnospiraceae bacterium | reverse complement strand
TCCCTTATAAGCTCTGCGTATTCCCCGCGAAGCGCGCTCTCAATATCCGTATAGACAACGCCTCTTTCGGATACTTCCTTGCGGACGTTATGGTATACAAGCTCCGAGTCGTACTGAGCTCCGACTCCGGCAAGGGATTTTCTCTCAGCCTCGGGAATACCCAGTCTCTCGAAAGTATCTTTTATATCCTCGGGAACATCGTCCCAGTTTGTCTGCATTCTCTTTGTGTTGGGTCTGACATATGTAACTATATGTTCCATATCCAGCCCGTCTATGGAAGGCCCCCAGTCCGGAACCGGGATCTCGTTGTAGATCCCTAGGGATTTAAGGCGAAACTCCCTCATCCAGTCGGGATCGTTTTTTTCGTCTGAAATCTGATTAACGATCTTTTCGGTAAGTCCCTCTTCTACTTTGTATGCATCTTCATCCGCGTATCTGAAATCATAGATACTGCGGTCTATATCTTCTACTTGTGTTTTCTCTTTCATTTTTTCATCTCTTATAATGCAGTTTTAAAACTACATGTTTTCATACTTTTCAAAGCCGTTCTCGTTTACTTCGCTGACAAGTTCGGGGCCGCCCTCGCTAACCACTCTGCCGTCCACTATAATATGGGTCTTGTCCACATTAAAGGATTCAAGGATCTTTGTGGAATGAGTGATGATCATAAGAGCTCCGCCGACGGATTTGCGGTATTCCTCGATTCCCTTTGATACGATATGAACCGCATCGACGTCAAGTCCGGAGTCTGTCTCGTCAAGGATCGCAAGATCGGGCTTAAGCATCAAAAGCTGCAGTATTTCCGCCTTCTTTTTTTCTCCGCCGGAAAAGCCCACATTCAGGTCTCTGTCGGCATATCCCTCATCCATAGAAAGAAGCTTCATCGTCTCGGAAAGCTTCTTCTTAAAGTCCCAAAGTCTTATTCTCTCGCCGGTTTTTATCTCGAGAGATGTCTTTATAAAGTTGCTTAAGGTTATCCCGGGAACCTCTATCGGGTTTTGAAAAGAAAGGAACATACCCATCTTTGCGATCTTGTCCGCAGATTCTTCTGTAATATCTTCGCCCTTAAAATAAACCTTTCCGCCTGTTTTTTCGTACTCAGGGCTTCCGATAAGGGATGAGCCGAGAGTCGACTTTCCGGCTCCGTTCGGTCCTAAGATGACATGGACCTCGCCTTCTCCCACCTCTAGGTTTAGGCCTTTAAGAATCTCTTCTTCCTTCCCTTCAGCTTTAACTTTTAAATCTTCTACTTTTAACAACTGTGCCATTAATTCACAAAGCTCCTCTTCTTATGTCCCTATATCCTTGTTTTGCCTAAGCAGGTGCAGCTTATCCTTTATTCTTTGCACGAGCTTTTCTCAGTTTTGTTAAGCATTCCGCAAAGACAGTTTTTTGACGCGTTTTCGCAGATAGAATAGTTTCCTCCATCTATCAGCAGCTTTTTTCCGTTTACCAAAGCGTCCGCTATCTTCTTTCTCGCCCTTTCGTAAACCTCCGTCACTGTAGTCCTTGAAATACGCATATGGGAAGCGCACTGCTCATGTGTAAGCCCCACATAATCCACCATTCTTACTGCTTCAAACTCATCAAGAGTAAGTATGACTTCACTGTTTCCCTTTTGCTCTACCGGGCCAAACTCTCTGTATATTGGCTCTCTGCAGATTCTTCGATTTCTTTGAGGTCTCGGCATAATCTATTCTCTCCTGAACACACTTAACAATTCATTTCCGACATATGTCGATTATATCACATGATATTGATAGGTCAATATCAAAAAAAAATAAATATTTCATTAAATAAGAAACACTGTTATAATTCAAATTATGATGAACATACTTTTATATGAATACAAAAAACACAAAAAACTTATACTCGGATACTTGATAGCTTGCATGGTCCTCTCCTTTTTTGCTGGATCTATGTTTGGAAGAGGGCCTCAAAATACCTCCTATGCCGGAGAAATATCCGCCTCGGAAAGCCTGGTATCTCTTAATGACGCCATCTTAGGGGATAAGCTAAACAATTTGGCCGGGGACTATTCGGGGTCGGTTTCAATATCCGCCGAGCCTTTTACCGCTCTGCTTTTTTTAAGTATTGTTTCAAATATCAATAAGCTTGCGGATAACCCTTTAAATATGCCGAGCCTTCCTTTGGACAAGCCCTGGATCCTCGCTGTTATCGCTGTCTTTTTCGTAGCCAGCAAATTTATGAAATCCAACAGCTCAACCAGCGTATTCGGTATCTGCACCTTAGGTTACCTTGAAAAATTCCTTGGTACGGCCTGCATCCTCGTTATAGGAATCATCAGCGTTGTTACCGTTTCATCCGGAGCGGGAAATGCCGTAGCCGCTTCTTTAGACTCCTTGCCGGGAGCTGCCCTTTCCGGTTTGGGCGCCGCCGCGGAACCTGCCGGTTCGGGCAATGTCTTTATCGGTGCATTATCAGCGCTCTTTTCCGCGGTAATGGGCTTTCTTTCCCTTATCGTCAACTTTATAATCAAAACTGTATTTAAGGGACTTGAAGCTCTGCAAGTAATCTTCGGAACCGTTCCTTTTGTAGCGTTTTTATGTGAGGCGGGAAAGGCACTTCTTGTTCTTATACTTTGTGCGATAAACGTCTGGTTCCCTGTAGCAGGATACGTTCTTAACGTCATCTTCTTTATAGTATGCTGCCTACTCTTTAGAGCCTGCTACTATGCATCAAAGTACTTTGAAAACATATATTTCCTTCCCTTTATACACAAGATTTTCTCTATGCGAGGCAAGACACATCTTATCCCTAAGCGCCTTCCCAAGAGACTTCGCAAAGCCTTGGAAGAAAACGGAATGGATGTTACTTTTATCATCCCCGCCTATGTTAAAAGAAGGCACAGAAAT
>JAFPRD010000106.1:0-17240 GCA_017401005.1 Lachnospiraceae bacterium | reverse complement strand
GTCTGTTGAAATTCTCAACATTCTCGTAACCGACTTCCGCAGCAATACTCTCCACGCTCATTGATGTGCCGTGGAGAAGATTCTTCGCCCTCTTCATACGCTCGCTCTTAACAAGATCCTGGAAAGTCTGTCCTGACTTTTCGCGGATAAACTTGGAAAGATAGGGCTTTGAGAGGTGGAACTCACCCACAAGATTATCAAGGGTCACATCCTTGTAATGGGACTGGATGTAGCTGATGATCTGGATGATTCTCTCTTCCCGACCCTGGGTGATGTGCTGTTCAGCCGCAAGTCTGTTTACAGCGCTTGAAAGAGCGGCGATTGAAGCTTTGATGATATCCTCGTCAACACCTACGCCCCAGTACATTTTTCCGTTCTGCATGATTCCCACATAAGCCGCAGCCCTCGAGCTTGAGCTTCTTGAGATCGCGTGCTCTTCATAAACGGAAAGCTCGTAATCGATTCCAAAAAGGTTCTTGATAGCGTTGCTTACCGCGTCAAGTCTTCCGTTTCCGGCGGCAACAATCTCTCTTTCCACCCCGGATATTTCAACCTTTACGTTTGCCACGATTCCCTTTTCCTGCTTGAAATGACACTCAGGGATAGCAAATACCGCCTTGGGAGTAATATAATGCTCCTCAAAAATCTGGAAGATCTCCTTGGGCAAAAGTTCCTGGTGACGTCTGTCGGAAACGCCCTTAATAAGGTATCCGACTTCTTCCTGCATAGCCTTGGGAAGAGAGAATCCAAACTGGTTCTTCAAAACGAAGGCTACGCCGCCCTTGCCCGAGGTGGAATTGATACGGATAACATCCGACTCGTACTCTCTTCCCACATCCGAAGGGTCGATGGGAAGATAAGGAATATCCCAACGCTTTCCGGTCTTGCCCTCCTGGCGCCATGCCATTCCCTTGCTGATCGCATCCTGATGAGAGCCGGAAAATGCGGTAAATACAAGGTCTCCGGCGTAGGGAGTTCTCTCGTGTACGCGAAGATTGGTAAAGCTCTCGTACTTTTCGCGGATCTCCATAATATTTGAAAAATCAAGACCGCTGTCAACGCCGTGAGTCATCATGTTGTTGGCTAGAGTAACGATATCAACGTTTCCGGTTCTCTCTCCGTTTCCGAAAAGAGTACCCTCTACCCTGTCAGCTCCCGCAAGTACGCCAAGTTCCGCATCTCCGACGCCCGTTCCGCGGTCGTTGTGGGGGTGAACGGAGAGGATAACGTTTTCCCTGTTCTTAAGGTTCTTGCTCATATACTCTATCTGGCAGGCAAAAACATGAGGCATTGCCACCTGCACCGTGGAGGGAAGGTTGATGATAACCTTTTTGTCCTTCGTAGGCTTCCAGACATCGATAACTGCGTTGCAAACCTCTAAAGCGTACTCGGGCTCTGTCTGTGAGAAGCTTTCGGGGCTGTATTCAAACATAAAGTTTCCTTCGGTTTCGTCAGCAAGCTTCTTTAAAAGCTTCGCTCCTTCAACGGCGATGCGCTTTATCTCATCCTTGTCCTTTTTAAACACCTGTTCCCTTTGTTCAACGGAGGTTGAGTTGTAAAGGTGAACTACGGCTTTCGGAGCACCCTTTACCGCTTCAAAGGTCTTTTTGATGATATGTTCTCTTGCCTGAGTAAGAACCTGTATGGTGACATCATCGGGGATCATATCCTTCTCGATAAGAGTACGGATAAATTCATATTCGGTATCGGATGAAGCGGGGAATCCGACCTCGATTTCCTTAAAACCGATATCAACAAGCAGTTCAAAGAATTCAAGCTTTTGCTCAAGGCTCATAGGATCGATAAGAGCCTGGTTGCCGTCACGAAGGTCTACGCTGCACCATATGGGAGCCTTTGTAATAGTATCCTTTTTAACCCAGTCGTAAGTAACTACAGGAGGCATGTGATATGTTTTCTTGTATTTCTCACTGTATTTATTCTTTGAAACTGCCATTTTTATTACTCCTTTGATATAAAAATTTCAGAAATCATTGTAAATACTATCACTTCAGCGATTTTTATTCAAGACTCTATTTAAGTTCTTTATTGACTTATTTTATCATATCTCACCCATAAAATTAACCCGGAGCAAACGCCCCGGGTTAAAATACTTACCTGTATAAGCTTATTATTTATGCCACTTCCAGTCAGCAACCTCAGGAAGGTCAAGACCTACTTCGTGGATGTACTGCTTATGCTCAACGAGCTTGTCGCTCATCTTCTGGTAGAGGTATGCGCCTCTGTTTCCAAGGTTAGGAAGGTGAAGAAGAGCAAGCTGTACCAAGTGGAAACGGTCGATATCATTCTGTACTCTCATATCGAAAGGAGTAGTGATGGTACCTTCCTCACGATAACCGCGAACATGTACGTGACGGTTATTGTGACGACGATAGGTAAGCTCGTGGATCAAAGTCGGATATCCGTGGAAGTTGAAGATTACCGGCTTGTCAGTTGTAAAGAGCATATCGTACTCTGCATCGGTAAGTCCGTGAGGATGCTCGTTTGCAGGCTGTAACTTGAAGAGGTCAACTACGTTGATGAAACGAATCTTAACCTCAGGAAGCTCCTCGTTAAGGATTGATACTGCTGCGAGTGCCTCAAGAGTAGGAGTTTCACCTGCGCAGGCAAATACGATATCGGGTTCCTGCCCCTGATCGTTTGAAGCCCAATCCCAGATGCTGATACCCTGTGTGCAGTGCTTAACAGCCTGCTCCATGGTAAGCCACTGAGGTCTGGGATGCTTACTTGCAACGATAACGTTTACATAGTTGCGGCTGCGTACGCAGTGGTCAAATGTGCTGAGTAAGCAGTTTGCATCGGGGGGAAGATAGAGACGTACAACGTCTGCCTTCTTGTTTGCGATGTGGTCCATAAATCCGGGATCCTGGTGAGTGAATCCGTTGTGGTCCTGCTGCCATACGTTTGAAGCAAGGATAAGGTTAAGAGATGCGATCTCTTCTCTCCAGGGAAGCTGGTTGCAAACCTTAAGCCACTTAGCGTGCTGAGCTACCATTGAGTCGATGATACGGATGAAAGCTTCGTAGCTTGCAAAGAATCCGTGACGACCGGTAAGAAGGTATCCCTCAAGCCAGCCTTCGCACATATGCTCTGAAAGCATTGAGTCCATAACGCGTCCGTCAGCGTTAAGAGCGTCATCGTAATCAACTGTAGCAGCGTTCCAAACACGATTGGTGATGCTGAAGATAGCATTGAGACGGTTGGAGTTGGTCTCATCGGGTCCAAATACGCGGAAGTTTCTTGAATCCTTGTTAAGAGCGAGGATATCGCGAACAAAGTTTCCAAGCTCGGTCATATCCTGACCATCCTTCATGCCGGGCTCCTGTACGTCGAAAGCATACTTGCGGAAATCGGGCATACGAAGGTCTCTGAGTAAGAGCCCGCCGTTTGCATGAGGGTTAGCGCCAAGTCTTGCATTTCCCTTAGGAGCAAGTTCCTTGAGCTCGGGGATAAGCTTACCGTCCTCGGTGAAGAGCTCTTCGGGCTTGTAGGAACGAAGCCACTTTTCAAGAACCTCGAGGTGATCGGGCTTGTCCATCATAACGGGAACCTGGTGAGCTCTCCAGTAGTCCTCAACCTTGTCACCGTTCACATAGTCGGGGCCGGTCCATCCCTTAGGGCTTCTGAGAACGATCATAGGCCATACGGGTCTTGTGGTATCGCCGGTCTCGCGGGCATGTTTCTGGATTGCCTGAATCTTTTCGATACAGTCATCAAGAGCTTCTGCCATCTTCTTATGCATATCCATGGGCTCGGAACCCTCTACGAAATGAGGCTCCCATCCCATACCCTCGAAGTACTTCTGAAGCTCTTCGTGAGAGATACGTGCAAGAAGAGTAGGGTTAGCGATCTTGTATCCGTTAAGGTGAAGGATAGGAAGAACCGCACCGTCGGTAATAGGATTTAAGAACTTATTGGACTGCCATGAAGTAGCGAGAGGTCCGGTCTCGGCCTCACCGTCGCCTACGGTAACAGTAGCAATAAGATCAGGGTTGTCAAATACAGCACCGAAAGCATGAGCTACGGAATATCCAAGCTCACCACCCTCGTTGATGGAACCGGGAGTCTCGGGAGCGCAGTGGCTGGGAACTCCGCCGGGGAATGAGAACTGCTTGAAGAGCTTCTGGAGTCCTTCCTCGTCCTCGCTGATGTTGGGGTAAATCTCTGAATAAGAACCTTCCATGTAGGTGTTGGCTACGAAGAAGTTTCCGCCGTGTCCGGGTCCTGATAAAAGGATCATATCAAGGTCATATCTCTTGATTACACGGTTTAAATGTGCATAAACGAAGTTCTGTCCGGGAACGGTTCCCCAGTGACCTACGATCTTCTTTTTAATGTCTTCCTGCTTTAAGGGTCTCTTAAGCAAAGGGTTATCCAGCAGGTAAAGCTGGCATGCCGATAAATAGTTGGCTGCTCTCCAATAAGCATTGATCTTTGTCAAAAGCTCGTCGGTGATAGGTCCTTTCTCGGCACAGGTAGTTAGTTCTTTACTGTCCATTTTTTCCTCCAATTATAGCTGATTAGTTTTCAAACCATCGTTTTATATCTTACTATCAAATATATCTCTAAAACAATCAACAGGGGGTAGAAATATACCCCCTGTTTTGCAAAAGATTTGTTCAATATTATCAGAAATTGTACTATTTGGCCTGTTCTGCTCTTAATTTTTCGGCAAATCTGGCAAAACGTTTCATAGCTTCGCGTAATTTATCTATGGAATACGCATAAGAAATACGAAGGAAACCTTCTCCGCTGTTTCCGAATGCTGTTCCGGGTACGGCAGCTACCTTCTCCTCAGCTAAGAATCTTTGAGCAAACTCTTCGCTTGTCATTCCGAATTCCTTGATACAGGGGAAGATATAGAAGGCTCCGAAGGGCTCGAAGCACTTGATGTTCATCTCCCTGAAGGCATTTATAAGGAAACGTCTGCGCTGATTGTAGGCCGTTCTCATCTCCGCAACGTCGCTGTCGCCGTTCTTTAAAGCCTCAACAGCGGCATACTGGCTTGTTGTGGGAGCGCACATAATGCAGTACTGATGGATCTTGGTCATCTGTTTTATGATCTCGGCAGGTCCGCAGGCATATCCAAGTCTCCAACCGGTCATAGCGTATGCCTTTGAAAAGCCGTTGATAAGGATCGTTCTCTCCTTCATTCCGGGCAGGGATACGATCGATACGTGCTTATCTTTGTATGTCAGCTCAGCGTAGATCTCGTCGCTCATAACGTATATATCATTTTCGATAATGACATCGCGGATTGCCTCAAGATCCGCCTTTTCCATGATCGCTCCCGTAGGATTGTTGGGAAAGGGCAGGATAAGGATCTTTGTCTTGTCGGTAATAGCGGCTTTAAGTTCCTCGGCGGTAAGGCGGAATTCATTTTCCTCCTTAAGGTCGATGACAACAGGCTTAGCTCCCGCAAGGATCGCACACGGCTCGTATGAAACGTAGCTGGGCTGAGGGATTATAACTTCATCCCCGGGATTGCACATTGCTCTGATTCCGATATCTATGGCTTCGCTTCCGCCGACGGTTACTAACGTCTCGGAAACGGCGTCATAGCAAACGCCCTGAGTTCTTTTAATATAATTGCATATCTCTTTTCTAAGCTCAATAAGTCCGGTATTTCCGGTGTAGTGGGTCTTTCCCTTTTCAAGAGAGTAGATACCCATATCGCGGATATGCCAGGGAGTCTCAAAATCAGGCTCTCCCACGCCGAGGGAGATAACATCTTTATCGTTCATCTCCGTGACGATGTCAAAAAATTTTCTTATGCCGGAGGGTTTGATTCCGACGATAGTATCTGATACAGGATTTCTCATGGCGTCACAATCTCCCTTTCATCTTCGGTTTTTTCGTTGAGTATAGTACCGTGGTCCTTATACTTTCTAAGGATAAAGTGGGTAGCGGTACTAAGTACGGTATCCAAAGTTGAAAGCTTGTCGGATACGAATGTGGAAACCTCGCGAAGGGTCTTGCCTTCAAGAGTAACAAGAAGGTCATAACCGCCGGATATAAGATATACGCTCTGTACTTCGGGATACTTGTAGATTCTCTCCGCAATATTGTCAAATCCCTGTCCTCTCTGAGGGGTAACGCGCACCTCGATAAGGGCGGTAACCTTCTCGATAGAGGTCTTTTCCCAGTTGATCATTGTGTGATATCCGCAGACAACACCGTCCTCTTCAAGCTTTTGAAGGGCGTTCACCACATCAATTTCCGCGACTCCGAGGATGATCGCCAGTTCTTTTAAGTCAATGCGACTGTTCTTTTCGATAATTGCAAGTAACTCTTCTTCCATTTTCATGTTTTCATCCTCGTTTCTTATATTTTAACCCGCTTTTGCGGTATTAATCTCTTAATAAACCAAGTCTTTCAAGTTCATCGGGCTCCGGGCGGTTAAGATGGCTCTCCGTCCCGTCATTAAAAAGGATATGAGCCTTTTTGTCCGTGGTATGTCCCACAAGGCGGGCGCTTATCCCCGCGGCTTTAAGCTTTTCGAGAGCGCTTCCGCCCTCCGGAACTATGGCGATAAAGCACTTTTCTCCGTAGAGATGGTAGGGATTGACCTCCAAAAGCTCGCATATCTCAACGGTTTCCTGCCTTATTGGAACGCTCCTTAGGTCGAGCTCAAATCCGGCAGAGCACATTGCGGCCATCTCGTAGAGCCCCGTTAGAAATCCGCCCTTAGATACTTCCGTTAAAAAAGCGTCTTCGCCGCACTCGCTCCCCATATCGCGGATATGGGCCAAAAGGATTTCCCTTGCCTTATCGAAATCCTCCGAATCCTTTCCCTCGCCAAAGCGCGAAGCTTCTCTCGAGAGCCAGACAGGATATCTTTCATCTATTTTATCCTTAAACTCCCGGGCAAGAATCGCCGTTCCCTTAAGCGCTATATACCCCGTCATTATGACCTGACAATTGTACTTTAGTATATCTTTAGCAGCCTTCATTTCAATTGAATCTTTACAGTGAGTATGCTAAAATCATTGGTACGACCATGGCTACAACGAGCACAGCTACAATGATGCCGGCCATGATTTTTTTGTTCTTTTTATTTTGCATGTTAAACATAGATAAACCGCCTTTTAAATAAATGCGGGCTAGGCCCACTGACCAAATTATACTCTACGGCAGTCCCCCGCGCAAGTGTTACGAAACAGACCAAAATATATGAGATTCCAATTTCCTATACTTTTAAGCTTCATAATGTTTATCGCTGTGCTGCAGTTTGCCATCAGACGTGCCCGAAACAAAGACCAAAACGCCGACAAGAAATTCTGGGCAAGGGAGTCGGAGGCCAACAATGTCCGCAGGAAAAGCCTTGATGACGTAGAGTACGTTGCCATCGACTTTTCAAGACTTCCCGTTGATGTCCTAAGTGACGATGAGCAGGTTGCCTCCTTTATAAAGGACCTTACGGACCTTTCAAAAGAAAAGATCATCAACCTTACCGGACTGACCAATACAGACCTTAAAATGAAATACGGGGTTGCCAATCTTCCCTATCTGTCCGATTGCGACAACCGTTTTACGATGCTGATTCAGATACTTCAAAAATGGAACGACTACCTTTGGGAAAAGGGACTGAAAAAAGAGGCGGTCAGGATCATGGAGTATGAGATAAGCATCGGCTCAGACGCTCCTTCCGCTTACAGAAGACTTGCTTCCTACTATAAAAAACAGGGAATGACCGAAAAGATAAACGATCTTATCGAAGATGTGGAAAAGATGAACCTTCTGACCGGAAAATCCCTTATTACAGACTTAAAAAGCTACCTGGATTAACTCCCGGTAGCTTTTTAAATGATGGTTTGAAAATATAATATGGAAGAAATCTAAGTTTACAGACTTGCGATAAATCTTTCGAATCCCGCACGTCCCTTTTCGTCGCGCTTGTAGACTCCGGCATCTTCCAGAACCTGCATAAACACGCGTCCTATTTCGTCTTCAAAGATCTTGTCGATATTCGACTCATCAATCTTTTCGTACTTAGGTTTAAATTCATCCACCCAGTCGGCATGCTTTGAAAGGACCTCATCATTTCGGATATCGGCACCGGAAAGGATGGCTTTCTTTAAATCAGCCATCTCGGTCTTAAGTCTTGCGGGAAGAACCGCAAGTCCCATTACCTCTATAAGGCCGATATTCTCCTTCTTGATATGATGGAGCTTCGCATGTGGATGGAATACTCCGAGGGGGTGTTCCTCTGTCGTAATATTGTTTCTGAGCACAAGATCAAGCTCGAACTTACTTCCGCGCTTTCTTGCGATTGGTGTGATCGTGTTGTGGGGTTCACCGTCCGTCTCGGCAAAGATAAAGCACTCCTCGTCGGTGTAGTTTCTCCAGGCGGCAAGGATCTTGTCCGCAAGAACGATTATTCTGTTAACGTCCTTGCCGGAAAGCCTTATTACGGACATAGGCCATTTTACGATACCGGCCTCAACGTCCTCGTAGCCTCCGATCTTGAAAGTCTTTTCAACCGGAGCCTTCGCCATGGCAAACTCATAATGTCCTCCCTGAAAATGGTCATGGGAGAGGATTGATCCGCCTACGATTGGCAGATCCGCATTCGATCCCACAAAGTAATGGGGGAACTGCTTTACAAAATCAAAGAGCTTGCAAAATGTCGCATGTTCAATCTTCATGGGAACATGCTGAGAGTTAAAGACGATGCAATGCTCGTTGTAATAAACATAAGGGCTGTACTGAAATCCCCAGGCGCTGCAATTGATCGTAACGGGGATTATGCGGTGGTTTTGGCGGGCGGGATGATTGACCCTTCCGGCATAACCTTCATTCTCCCTGCAAAGAAGGCACTTGGGATAGCCCGACTGCTTTGCGTTCTTGGCTGCCGCAATGGCCTTGGGGTCCTTCTCGGGTTTGGAAAGGTTGATCGTAATATCAAGATCGCCATAGTCCGTACTCGTAACCCACTTTACATCCTTTGAAATACGGTAGCGGCGGATGTAATCGGAATCGCAGCTAAGCTTATAGTAATAATCGGTAGCGGCCTCGGGGCCTTCCTTTTTATAGATCTCTTCAAATTTGTTTATGACCTCGCTGGGCCTGGGCATAAGCATCGACATGATCTTTGTATCGAAAAGATCTCGGTAGGTGGTCGTATTATCCTCGATCAGGCCGTTTTCGCACGCGTAATCCAGCATCTTACCGAGAAGCTCGCCGAGAGCTTTTCCGCTCTTAATATCCTCCTCGGATATCTCCAGCTCTTCCTCGGACATATTTTCAGCCTCTTCGGTAAGTTCATCCAGTTTAAAGAGCTCCAAAAGCTTATTGGTTGTAAAAATAATATCTTCTCTTGGTACAAGACCGGTCTTAACTCCGTAAGAGACCAGTTTTCTGATATATTTTTGGATCATCTTTCAACCCTCCGTTACAGCTTGCAGGGGCCGTCGCCTATCTCAACCACATAGAAATCCGCCTTGTAACCGATGGTTTTTTCATAGGTCTCGCCTACCTGACTGATAAAAGTATCTATTGCTTCTTCGCGGACGATGGAAACCGTGCATCCGCCGAATCCGGCGCCGGTCATTCTCGAGCCGATGACTCCGGGAACCTGCCATGCCGCATCGACTAAAGTATCAAGCTCGATACCGGTAACTTCGTAATCGTCGCGGAGAGATTTGTGGGACTCGTTCATAAGCTGTCCGAAAGCCTTGATATTTCCGAGTTTAAGAGCTCTGACCGCCTCTATCGTACGCTGGTTTTCGTATACAGCATGGCGGGCTCTGCGGCATTTCGTTCCGTCCTTTATAACGGGAGAGAGCTTCTCGTAAGTAGCCTCATCAAGATCTCCGAGGCTCTTTATATCCACCATTGTCTTTAAACTTGCAAGGGCATCCTCGCACTCGGCTCTTCTTTCGTTGTACTTGGAATCTCCGAGTCCTCTCTTTTTATTGGAGCAGGCGATGACGATCTTTGCCCCCTCGAGCTTAAGGGGAGCGTACTCGAACTGAAGGTTTGAAGTATCGAGGAATATAGCGTGGTCCTTCTTGCCCATAGCGATGGCAAACTGATCCATGATACCGCAGTTTACACCGTTGAACTTGTTCTCGGAATACTGTCCGATAAGGGCAAGATCCTGATTGGTAACATCAAAGCCAAAAAGGTCTCTTAGGATAAATCCGGTAAGAACCTCTACTGAAGCCGATGAGGAAAGTCCCGAACCATTGGGTATATTTCCGTATAAAAGAAGGTCAAATCCGCTCTCTGCCTTCATTCCCTTTTCGCCGAAAGCCCAGACAACGCCGAGAGGATAGTTAACCCAGTCAAGGGCCTTGTCAGACTCTATCTTATTTGAAAGATCCACATCTATAACGCCAAGGTTTTCAAAATTCATGGAGTAAAAATGACACATTTTATCCGCTCTTTTTCTTGCAACACCGTATGTTCCGATGGTAAGAGCGCAGGGGAAGACATGTCCTCCGTTGTAGTCCGTATGCTCCCCGATAAGGTTTACTCTGCCCGGTGCAAAATATACATCGGCTCCGTTATTGTCCCCAAAAACTTCAGCAAATTTAGCAAGAACTGTTTCTTTGATATTTGTCATTTTGATTCCTCCCATTAAATAAGCGGCTTCTTATGCACCAATAGTAGCTTAAAAAATCAAAACAAACCATACACTTTTGTTTGTATGGTTTGTCAAAATGTTATATTTTTATTTTAAAAGTTCCGAGATCAGGTTCTCCACCTCAACAAGCTGCTGGGACGAACTTTCGTGCCTGCTCTCCTTGCGATAAGCCGAAGGCGTGATACCCTTCATCTGATGAAAAGCCTTGGTAAAGACCTGGGCGTCACTGTAACCGCAGCTCAGGGCGATACTCTCTATGGAATAATCCGTGGACTCGAGAAGTTCTCTTGCCTTTGTAAGTCTGAATGTGGTAAGGAACTGCTGAGGACTCATCCCGAGAACGTTCAAAAACAGGGTATAAAGGTAGCTTCTGTTGACACAGACAAAATTCGCTACATCCGTGACCTTTATGGGGTTGTAATAGTTGTTCTGGATATAATCAACAGCCTTCTCGATGTAGTCATTACTTTTGTTCTTGTCTTTTTCTTCACGGATCTCAACATTTTCACTGTCCGCGATTATTGACAAAAACACTCCCAGAAGCCCGTTTCTTCTAAGTTCATTGGCCATTCCGACGGTGTTATGTTCCATCATATCTTTAACGACACCATAAAGCTCCTCAGACTTCGGGCAGGAAAAGATCGGATGGTTGCCGGAAAGCCCCATCTTTTTTAAGTAGTTTTCCGCCTCGCTCCCTCCGAATCCAACCCAGATATATGACCAGGGGTCACTCTCGCTGGCCTGATAAAAAGCAAGCTCGCCGGGATTGATCAAAAAGCCGTAGCCCTTTTCGAGATGGTACTCTTTTCCGCGGAATTTAAAAACTCCCTTTCCGCCGATGACATAGTGAATGAGAAAATGCGGCTTAGAGGCGGGGCCGAAGCTGTGAAGAGGTTCCGTTCTGGAACATCCGCAGTTGTTGAGATACAGGCTTCCGACTTTTTTGTTTTTAAACTCAAGCTTGAACGCCTTCTCCATAAAATCCCCTTTTACTTCTTGATATCCATTATCTCAAAGACAAGATCATCGCCACGTCTTCCGGTAAGTTCTTCGTAATGATCTTTTATTCTGTTCTCAATAACATTTTCAAGGCTTATTGAATCTACGTCGATAAGCACAAGGAGGAACTGAGAAGAGCTGTAGCGGGTTCCCACATCATTTCTTCGAAGAGAAGTTGCTATCGCCTTGTCCACCATCTTCATAAGCTCTTCTTTGCCGCCTTCAATCGTCTCATCGGCAACAGAGAGAGTAACCATAACAAGCTTCGCCTTTTGATGGGTACGCTCTACGCATCTTTCGATGTAGTTGTATATTCTCTGAAACTCTCTGTAATCAACTTTGTAGATACCGGTCTGCTCGCGGATTTCCTTGCGGTCCTCGATAAGTTTTTGAAGCTGCTCGATATTGACAACCTCGGCTCTGCAATCCGATGTGTCCGTAAAGTCTACGGAGTAGAAGCAGTATCCGTTCTTTCCGTTTCTCTTGGCGCAGTACAGAGCCTTGTCGGCAGCGGCATACAGCGCCGCGTAACTCTCGCCGTCCTCGGGAGAGATGGCTATTCCGACGGAAAGGGATGAGTTGGAAAGATAATCCTTCTTTACAGCCTCTACATTGTACTCTCCGAATACATCCACAACTACCTTTTCGACTCTGCCTCTGTCGGTGCTGTCTATGAATAGTCCGAACTCGTCTCCGCCAAGCCTGAAGACAAAGCCCTTTCCCGAGACAGACGCTTCAAGAAGCCTTGCAATTTCGCAAATAGCCTCATCGCCGGTTACGTGTCCGTAGGTATCGTTAAGATATTTAAAATTATCAAGGTCTATCATAGCAAAGGCGCCGTTTTCGCCATTTGCCAGTTTTTCGTCAATAACGCTTTCCGCGTAAAAACGGTTAAACAGCTCAGTCATCGGATCATGGTTCGAGCGATCGATGACCTCTGCCATCTTGCTCTGCATATCCTTCTCGGAAGCCTTTCTGTCGAGGACCATCTGAACTCTTGTAAGAAGTACGTCCGGTACAAAAGGCTTATGTACAAAATCTTCAACGCCTTCGTTAAGACACTTTATCTCCAGTTCGGAATCTCTTTCTCCCGTAACCATTATTACCGGAACGTCTGCAAAGTAGTTTCCTTCTTTAAGCCTCTTTATTCCGTCGAGTCCGTTAGATCCCGGCATCTGGAAATCAAGAAGTATAAGATCCGGTTTGTCGTCCGCCACAAGCTTAATAAGTTCATCTATGGTCATGGCCTTCTTAACTTCATGTACCTTGCTGAGAATCCTTTCGACCATCATAAGAACGAGTTTGTCGTCGTCGCAAATATATACTTTACTCATCGCTTTCGATTTACCCCTTGTTAAATCTGAATTTAGGCATAATAATATACTTAATATTATTGCGTAAATGAAGTTTTAAATCAAGTAGGAAAGTGACAGCAGACCAATGATCATTAATATAGAAGACGACCTTGACCTTAAAAAGATCGCAGACAGCGGGCAAGCCTTCAGGATTGCTGAGATTTCAGACGGTGAATACCGTTTTGTCACCGGGGATCAGGTTCTTTATATAAAGCCTGTAAAGCTCCAAAAAAACGGCGCCGGAAGCTATGAAATAAGCTGTTTTGACGAAAGCGGAGAAATACCCGCAAAAGAAGCCTTTGAAAAAGTCTGGAAAAACTATTTCGACCTCGGCACTTCTTATAAAAAGATAAGAAGCCTGGTTCCCGAAAAAGACGTCTTTCTATCAAAAAGCTGCGAAAACGGTATCGGTCTTCGCATTCTGAGACAGGACCCATTTGAGATGCTTATAACATTTATAATCTCTCAAAGGAAAGCCATACCCGCAATTAAGGAATCCGTCAGACTTATCTGTGAAAAGTACGGAAAAGCAATAGATACAGGGCGTGAGGCAGTTTATCTTTTCCCTTCCGCAAAGGAAATGTCTAAAGCCAAAGAAGAAGAGCTTAAAAGCTGTAAATTAGGATACCGCGTACCTTATATCCTTGATGCTGTAAAGAAAGTTAATTCAGGGGAAGTCAAATTGAATTCCCTCTACGGCGCTTCCTATGAGGAGACCTTCGAAAAGCTGAAAGAAATAAAAGGCGTTGGTGACAAGGTTTCAAACTGTATCTGCCTTTTCGCCTACGCCCTTACGGAAGCTGCCCCCGTAGATACCTGGATCTCAAAGGTGATCGAAAAGGAATATGATGGCGTAAATCCCTTCCCCTCCTACGGAAAATACGCCGGGATCATGCAGCAATACATCTTCTACTACGCACTGACTCATAAAGACAATTTCTAGTATTTCCGGAATATTTCTTTGATACAAAACAAACAGCGGCCCTGCGCGGAGCCGCTGTTATAAGTTTTAGATAAAGTTTAATCGAGGATTCCCGCAAGGCCAAGGTACGCGGAATCGCTGTAGTAAGTATCTCCGAAAATATCCTCAAAATTGTAGTAACCAAAGGTTGAATAATCGTCGAGATTTATCTCCTTATACTCAATCTTTAAATCTTTTCCTTTGACAACTTCATCCGCAGGAACATACTCGTAATTAAAGTTTTCATCACAGTAGAAGCGGACAATCTGTATTTCGTCATCATCCTCGACAAACTCGAAATCATCCTCTTCGACATCTGTCTCGAAATTGTAATGACTGTATCCCCAGACCTCGCCGTCGGGATTCTCATTGTCATTGTAAAGATAGAGAGCGCATTCCTCGCCGTTAATAAGCGCAGGGATCATACCCATCTGGGTCCACTCGCCTGTGTCATAGTCCTCATAGAAGGATGTGCCATAGTAAGTTACCTGCTCGCCGTTTACGTAGAACCACTTTTCCGGATCCAAAAGAGCGAATCTGTCATTGTCATCGATTCTCCAGGTGTAGTCCCTTCCGAGGTCAAAATATCTGGTGTCATTCTCCTCTACAAATACGGACAAGGAAACGCTCATTATATTATCCCAGAGGGTATCCGATATCTCAACGCTGTGGTAACTATCACCCTCGATCAATTCGATCTCGTAGTTCTCGGAAGCGGAATAATCGGTCTCGTCCTCGTAATCCGGAATATACCAGTCTCCGGCATACTCCTCAATATCATCCTCACCAAGGTAAGCGAGTCTTCTTGACATAAATGAATCGTAGAAATCTGTAATAGCGCTGTCGTAGTTAAGGCGCTCGAAGGATTCTCTTCCGTATTCGTAAAGATCGTAGGACTCGTAAGGGCTGTACGCCATAAGTCCGTGGCCGTAAGAAAAGTCACTCTCGGTATAAACAACGGAATTTACTACCGCGTTTATCAGCTCCGTTGAATAGTCATTCTTATAACTGGTCGCAAGCGTGATCAGGTCCACAGAATCGTTGGTCTCGTAATAGCCGCAATTTCCTCTTGCCTGATAATAAGAAATATAGTCTCCGGCATCCATCATGTCTTTAGCCTCTGTGAGGTAATCGATGTAAGCCTGATAAACTTCATCCATCATATCAAGGCGGATTACGGACATCGACGCCACCATACCGTTATTGTTGGAGTCTTTCATATAGTCTTTGACGATCTTTTCGCAAAATGATCTTACATCACCGTTTAAAGACTCAAGCCACTCCGTATAGTATATTCCTATACCGTTTACGTAGCTCTCGGCTCCCACCATATAATCGGCGTAGCCGTCAAGGGCTCTTGCCATCTCAAGAGTACACATATTGCAGCAGTCAAAGATTACCGCATCAAACTTTACTCCCGCGTTTTCAAGCTCGTCTCTTATCTCGAAATCTTCAAGTACCTCGTAGTAATCGCCAAGCTGGTCATTTCCGAAACCTGCAGGGATTCCGCCGCCGTGTCCCCAAAGTACAAGGGTATAGTTCTCAGCGGGGAAGTATTCCTCTCCGAAGGAAATAAAGTCCGCAAGATCTCCGGGGCGATTCATTGTGGTTTTACCGAGATTCTGTAAAAGGGTTATATTCCCGTCCTCTACCATAAACCTCGATACCTTTCCGTCCGGTACATCGGGGTGTACCCAATCATTCGCTCCGCCGCATTCAATTACGATATTTACATTATCGGGAAGATATGCATCACAGATCTCGCATATATCCTCGGTAGCCGCACCGCCGTAATACTCGTCCTCGTCGTCCTCGTATTCATCGGGGTCGGGACTTTCAAGGTCTGTTCCCACCATATAGATAAGGAGCGTTCTTCTTGCGGTAGTTCTATCAAGGCTCTCAAGAATACCGTTTGGATCGGGATCTTCGTATTCTTCAATGGCGTAGTGGCTGTTCTCCATTTCCTCTACTTTCTGAAGATACTTGGCAATACCTCCGATGGAAACAGCCACCAAAAGAATCAATAACGTCACCGGAATACCTACTGCAAGTCCTATAATAAGACCGATATTTGTCTTCTTATGATATGCCTGCGCGCCGCTGCTTATGTTTCCCGAGGCCTGGGCTACCTGCTGCTCGTATGAAGGTTCGGCGGTCTGTGCAGACTCCTGCAAGGTCGGGATCTCCTCCGGCTTAACGCTTACCGTATAGGGCGAAACGCTTTCTATCTTCACACCGCAATTGGTGCAAAACTTAGCTTTATCATCAATCTTTGTTCCGCAATTTGTACAAAACATATTACTCTCCTAAATCTTCCAGCATTGTTACTTCTTCCAAAGTCTTAACAAATAGTTCAAGACCCGCCTTATCTTCTTCATTAAATCTTGCAAGGCTCGGACTGTCTATATCAAGTACGCCCCAGACTTTACCGTCTTTGTGGATTGGGACTACTATCTCCGAATTGGACGCGCTGTCACAGGCAATATGTCCGGGAAACTCGTGAACATTTTTTACAAGCTGAGTTTTATCCTCGGCTACCGCCGTTCCGCAGACTCCTCTTCCGACCGCGATCCTTATACAGGCCACCTTTCCCTGGAAAGGACCGAGCATAAGGGATCCGCCTTTCATCAGATAAAATCCCGCCCAGTTAAGGTCTTCAAGGCTCTCAAAAATAAGGGCCGAGGCATTGGAAAGAACGGGTATATAATGCGGCTCATCCTCCGCAAAGGACCGTAGCTGCTCCGCTAAAAGTTTGTAATCTGTCATTCTAAACTGCTCCTGAAACTATTTATATTTCTTTAAAAGATAAAGGAATCCGAAAAGTCTTGCGGACTCTACAAACATTCCTCCGCGGAAGGATAAGGGCACGGTAGATACCTTTCCTTCCTTTGTCTTTCTGACTTCTATATGTTTTTCAATAAGCTTTGCGGGAAGAGGGATCTCCTCCACATACTCCGCATTTTTTCCGGTGTAGTGAAGCTTTTTGTTAAAGATCTCCTCATCTCCAATGGTTACAATAAGGGGCTTTCCGTTGTCTTCGCGAAGAAGGTGCATCTCAAGAATAAGGTCTTTTCCCTTCTCGGCTTTCATATGGTAGGTGAAGCGTCCGCCGGAAGAAGCGTGCCTTGTTGTTCCGTTTGCGGTTGCTCCAACGGAGCCGTTATCTTCCATAGCGTGAAGCTCATCGTTTTCGTACTGACCGTAACCGGGCTGAACCGTATCTAAGATGTTCTCTCTTCTCTTTTCTTCGAACTTTCTGCGCTCAATGCTGTCATCCTTCACGTTCTTGTCAAGGAAATACCAGTAGATTCCGTAT